>NZ_SOHF01000007.1:0-258030 GCF_004404045.1 Cryobacterium sp. Hh11
TCAGGCCCTAAACTGGGCTGTCGCTCCGGGGCAACTTGTCTAACTTAGACCCTCTAACCAGTCCCTGTCAAATCGAGGAAACACCCAGTTTCAGGCGCAAAACAGCGACCAAAACCACGGAACTCAACCAAGCAGAAACAGCAAGAAGGACTTACAATCCTAGCCCAACAACCGAGAACGTGAAACACGAACCGTGAAGCTGATATAGCTAGAAGATGGTCCCACATGAGGCCGGGAAGCACTGCGGCTTTCCGCACCTTTGGGGTACGTATAGATACATTACGGCCAGACCACCCACCCGTCAAAACGCCCCCCACCCGGGCGTGTCGCACCGGTCCGCACCCAACTCCCCATACCTAGCTCGGAAGCCGGGCCCACCCTACGGAACCGGGCCCACGATAGAACATGGGCCCAGCGTCCGGGCCCGGGCCCGGACGCAATGCCGTGCTCGGTATCCACCCGCCCCAACGGGCCCTCGTCATTCACTCACACACCGGGCCCACCCGGTGAAGGCGGGCCCCGGTTATCGGCTGGGCCCGGGTTCCAGGCCCGGAACGTAAGTGAGGCGGAATTGGAACTGCGGATGTCGGGGGCTTGCGGGAGACTGGGGACGTGAGCCGATCATCGAAGACGACGCAGCAGCATCCGCTTGAGCATCGCGCTTGGATTCTGCGTCTCGGGTTTCGGCGAAGCCTGCTGCGGCCGGAGGACACCGAGCGCAGCGAGCGCGTCACCTACATCGAGTTGTTTTTCGACCTCATTTTCGTCTTTGCTCTGACTCAACTCTCGCGCTATCTGTATGCCAACCAGTCCTGGGTAGGTGCACTGGAGTCGATCATTCTCGTGCTCGCCCTGTGGTGGCTGTGGGTGTATACGACCTGGGTGACAAACTGGCTCGATCCGGCCAGGCTGCCGGTGCGCGGTGTCGTCATCGGCCTCTCCCTCGTGGGTCTCGTCATCAGTACCTCGATCTACGATTCCTTCGGTGACCAGGGGCTGATCTTCGCCATCGCGTATGTGGCCTTGCAACTCGGGCGCACGGTGTTCATGGTTCTGGCCCTCGCCCGGCACGATCCGGCCCTGCACGCGACCTTTTTGCGCATTCTGCTGTGGCTGTCGGCAGCCGGCGCCTTCTGGATCGTCGGGGCGCTGCTGCCGCTGACCTATCGCCTGCCGGCCTGGCTCATCGCCCTCGCCATCGAGTACGGGTCCGCGAGCCTCGGGTTTCGCGTTCCCGGGCTGAAAGCACCCGGTGTCGACGACTGGGATGTCTCCGGCCCGCATATTGCCGAGCGCAGCGCCCTGTTCGTGATCATCGCGATCGGCGAGTCCTTTTTGGTGACCGGGTTTGCATTTGTCGACCAGGAGGTATCCGCTTTGGGGATTGCCGGTCTGTTTCTCGCCTTTGTGAACGGCGTGGCCATGTGGTGGCTCTATTTCGATCACGGAGAGCGTGCCGGGAGCAAGGCAATCGCCGCGTCGAGCGAGCCGGGCCGCATCGCTCGACTCGCCTATACCTACGTGCACGCGATCGTCATCGCCGGAATCGTGCTGACCTCGGTCGCGGACAAATCAGTGCTCGAGCATCCGGAGGATGTCATGACGCTTCCGGTGGCCGTCACGCTGGTCGGTGGGCCGCTGTTCTACCTCGTCGGGCTGCTGCTGTTTCGCTGGATCGTCGCGCGCACCGTGCTCATCTCGCACGTCGTCGGAATTGCCGTGCTCGCCGTGGCCGGTGCGGCCGCCGCCCTCGTGACTCCGCTCGGGCTGGGCGTCGCGACCTCGGTCATTCTGGTTGCCGTGGCGGCGTGGGAGACGATCGCGCGCGTTCGCGCCGGCACCACAGACGACGACGCCGGTTGAATCACGCTAGTGCTGAGCGGATGCCGGGCCCACCTTACGAACGCGGGCCCAGTTTGTAAGCTGGGCTCAGGTTCCGGCCCCGGGCCCCGGACGAACTGGGGGGGCAGGTGGGGCCGTTGGCCTCTAGTGCTCTCCTGGCGCGGCCGAGATACTGAGATGAGCGACATTGCTGAATTTGATTGGAAGGCATTCATGGGCTCTCTTACCTATGACCGAGTCATCGTGGAGATCGACGACCGCACCCTGGCACACCTGCAATTGGTGATCGTTCAGAAGCTGCGCCGCGGCGAGAGCTTTCTGCTGTCCTGGCGCGATTCCGCTGAGGTGGGGTCCGGGCGCAGTTCGATCTGGCTCAATCCCGCTATTCCGCTCTACTTCAAGTTTGTGGGAGGTAGGGCGGCCACCCTCAACCGCCAGTGGATCGAAGACCTGAGCCGTTCGGCCAACAGCGCCCAGGGACTGGTCATAGTGAGCGAGGACGACTCCATGCCGGCCGCTCCTCTGTCGCCGCGACCCAGGACCACCGTCAACGCCCGGGCGTCCACGCGCGGAACCACCGTGCCCCTGCCCGTGTAGCGAGCGGGCTCGATCACGACCGAGGGGCGCGCCCGACCGCGGACCGAGCTCACGACTGCGGGCCCGCGCTCGATGCGCGGGCCCGCCCGAATTCCCTGGTGGAAGTTAGTGCTTGGCAACCAGGGTGAGCACGTCGTAGGACGCCACCAGCTCGTCGTTCTGGTTGGTCAGCACGGCATCCCAGCGCACCTCGCCATAGTCGTCGGTCTCGCGCGGAGTGATCTGCTTCGCGGTGAGCGCGACGCGGATGCTGTCGCCGGGCGAAACCGGCGTGACAAAGCGCAGGTTCTCGAGGCCGGAGTTCGCGAGTACCGGTCCGGGGGCCGGATCGACGAACAGGCCGGCGGCCCAAGAGACGAGCAGGTAGCCGTGGGCCACCCGGCCAGGGAAGAACGGGTTCGCTGCGGCGGCCGCTTCGTCCATGTGGGCGTAGAAGGTGTCTCCGGTGAACTGGGCGAAGGTTTCGATGTCGTCGAGGGTCACCGTGCGCGAGGCCGACACGATCTGATCGCCAATCACGAGCTCGGCCAGGCTCTTTCGAAACGGATGCGTGGAGCCGGCTCGCGCAGTCGCCCCCTGGTGCCAGATTCCGGTGATCGCCGTGAGCATCTCGGGTGAGCCCTGAATGGCGGTGCGCTGCATGTGGTGCAGCACCGCGCGGATGCCGCCGAGCTCTTCGCCGCCGCCGGCCCGGCCTGGGCCGCCGTGCACGAGCTGCGGCACCGGCGAACCGTGCCCGGTAGAGGTGCGGGCGTCGTCACGGTCGAGCACGAGTACCCGACCGTTGAAGGCCGAGATGCCGGTCATCAGGGCGACGGCCACTGACGGGTCGTGCGTGGCGATGCTGGTCACGAGCGATCCGCCGCCGCGCCGAACGAGGGCGATGGCCTCATCGATGGTGTCGTAGCCGAGCACGCTGGAGACCGGGCCAAAGGCCTCGACCTCGTGCACGGCGGCGGCCGACGCATCGTCGAAGCGCAGCAGCAGCGGCTCGACGAAAGCGCCGTCGGGAGCAAACCCGGTCGTGCCGTCCGCGTGCAGAACGGCGGGGGCATCCGTTTGGCCGACGACCAGCTTGCCGCCTGCCTCCTGCAGGCGAGCGACCTGCTTGAGCACCTCGAGGCGCTGGGCAGTGGAGGCGAGCGGTCCCATGGTCACGCCCTGGGCGCGCGGGTCTCCGAGCACGATGCGTTCGCTGATCCGTGCGTGCACGGCCGCGACCACGTCGTCCATCACCGCGCGCGGCACGATCACGCGGCGGATGGCGGTGCACTTCTGGCCGGCCTTGACCGTCATTTCGGTGACGACCTGCTTGACGAACGCGTCGAATTCGGGGGTGCCCTTGGCCGCATCCGTTCCGAGGACGGAGGCGTTGATCGAGTCGGTCTCGTTGGTGAAGCGCACTCCCCCGGTCTGCACGGAGTCGCTCGCGCGCAGCTTCTCGGCGGTAGAGGCCGATCCGGTGAAGGCGACGAGGTCGCCGAGGCGCACGTCGTCGAACAGGGTCGGCACGCTGCCGGAGACGAGCTGCAGCGAGCCTTCCGGCAGCAGGCCGGATTCGGCGAGGATGCGCACGAAGGCCTCGGCAAGGTAGCCGGAGGGGGTCGCGGGCTTGACCAGGGTCGGCACGCCGGCCAGGAATGCCGGCGCGAACTTCTCCAGGGCACCCCAGACCGGAAAGTTGAAGGCGTTGATCTGCACGGCCACGCCGGGCAGGCGGGAGTAAATATGGCGGGCGATGAAGGAGCCGTCCTTGGAGAGCGGCTCGACCGGTCCGTCGACGTAGACACGGGCGTTGGGCAGTTCACGGCGGCCCTTGGAGGAGTAGCTGAACAGCACGCCGATTCCGCCGTCGATGTCGACCCAGGAGTCGACCTTGGTGGCGCCGGTGCGGCTGGAGAGCGCGTAGAGCTCCTGCTTGCGCTGGGTCAGCAGCAGCGCCATCTGCTTGAGCAGCACGGCACGCTGGTGAAACGTGAGCTCCCCGAGCGATTTTTGGCCGACCGTGCGCGCGTATTCGAGCGCGGCGGCCAGATCGAGGCCGTGGGTGCTGACGCGGGTGACGACCTCGCCGGTCGAGGCGTCACAGACGTCGGTACCGGTCGAGGCATCGGTCGGGGTCCACCAGGCGCCCTGAACGTAGCTGGGCAGAATGGTCGTCATGGGCGCCTCCTTGGCGGTGGGATGGGGTGCGTTTTCGAGGATGGGTCGCGTTGTCGGAATGGCGGTCTCGGCAAGCTCGGCCAACGGATTGGGTGCGTTTTCGAGATTGCCTTGCGTGGTCCGGGCGGGCATCAGGCCTCGTCCCAGCGGTAGAAGCCCTGGCCGGACTTGCGGCCGAGCTTGCCCTCGGCGACGAGCCGGCGCAGCAGCGCCGGCGGTTCGAAGCGGGCGCCGAGCTGTTTGTGCAGGTATTCGGCGATTCCGAGCCGCACGTCGAGCCCGACCAGGTCGGTCAGTTTCAACGGTCCAACCGGATGCTTGTAGCCGAGCATCATGGCGGCGTCGATATCCGAGGCGCTCGCGACCCCCTCTTCGAGCATGCGGATGGCCTCGAGTCCGAGGGCCACTCCGAGCCGGGAGGAGGCGAATCCGGGGGCATCGCTGACGGTGATCGGAGTCTTGCCGAGGGCGGAGACCCAGCTTTGGGCATCCGCTACCAATTCAGCCGAGGTCGCGCTGCCGGTGACCAGTTCGACCAAGTTCGAGGCGGGAACCGGGTTGAAGAAGTGCAGGCCGAGAAAGCGGGCCGGACGTTTCAGCTCATAGGCGAGGTCGTCGATCGATATCGAGGAGGTGTTGCTGGCGAGCGCTGCGTCATCGGGAAGCTCTGCTTCGACCCTTTGCAGGGCGTCGACCTTCAGCGCGCGTATCTCGGGGACGGCCTCCACGACAAGTTCCCGGTCGCTGAACAGACCGAAGTCGGCGCCGACGGCGAGGCGGGCCTCGAGTTCGGGACGGGTTTCGCCGGTGGCCCCGCGGGCAATGCTCGCGTCGACGGCGCGCAGCACACGCTCGCGCGCGGCATCCGCTTCGATGTCGTTGCGTTCAACCAATACCACGCGGGCACCGGCCAGCAGGAAGGCGTGGGCAATGCCGGCGCCCATGCGCCCGCCGCCGAGCACGCCAACCCGGTCGGGCACGCCGTATTCGCCGCGATCACCGAGTTCCAGGTCAGAAACAGACATCAGACATCCTCCACAGTGACGATTACGGCGGTCGTGCCTTTCGACACTAGACCCGCTCCAGAATGAGGGCCGAGCCCTGGCCGACGCCGATGCACATCGTGGCGAGGCCATGCCCGGCATTTTCCCGTTCCATGCGGGCCAGCAGGGTCACGACCAGGCGCGCTCCGCTCGATCCCAGCGGATGCCCGAGCGCGATCGCCCCGCCATCCCGGTTGACGATCTCCTCATCGAGGCCGAGGCGACGGATGCAGGCGATGGACTGGGTGGCGAAGGCTTCGTTGAGCTCGATCGCCCCGAGGTCGGCGATGTCGAGGCCGCTGCGCTCGAGGGCACGCTGGGTGGCGACGACCGGGCCGAGGCCCATGATCTCGGGGGCCAGGCCGACGCTCGCGCCGACGACGACGCGGGCGCGCGGCGTCAGGCCGTACTTTTTCACGGCCTCACCGCTCGCGACCAGAATCGCCGAGGAGCCGTCGTTGAGCGAGCTCGCGTTGCCGGCCGTGACGACGGAGCCGCCCGCGACGATGGGGCGCAGGGCGGCGAGGCCCTCGAGGGTGGTGTCCCGGCGCAGGCCCTCATCGACGAGTACCTCGCCTTTTTGGGTGGGCACGCCGACGATTTCGTCAACGAAGTGGCCCGCATCGATCGCGGCAGCGGCGCGCTGATGGCTGCGGAGGGCGAAGGCATCCGCTTCTAAGCGGGTAATGCCGTCGAGCCGGGCGACCTCCTCGGCCGTCTCCGACATGGAGAAGGTGGCCTTGTCGCGGGCGGCGAGTTTGGGGTTGACGAACCGCCAGCCGATGGAGGTGTCGAACTGGGCGCCGGGCTTGGCCCAGGGGCGCTCGGGCTTGGCCTGAACCCAGGGTGCGCGGGTCATTGATTCGACGCCGCCGGCGATCATGAGATCGGCGTCGCCGGCGCGGATCGCCTGGGCGGCCATCGTGATGGCGGACATTCCGGAGGCGCAGAGCCGGTTGACGGTAATTCCGGGCACGTGGTCGGGCAGCCCGGCGAGCAGCCCTGCCATGCGGGCGACGTTGCGGTTATCTTCGCCGGCCTGGGTGGCGGCGCCGAAGATGATCTCCTCGATCAGGCCGGGGTCGATGTCGGCGCGGCGTACGACCTCGCCGACGACGAGCGCGGCGAGGTCGTCGGGACGAACCGTGGCCAGCGCTCCGCCGTAGCGGCCTACGGGGGTGCGTGCTCCTCCAACGAGGTAGGCCTCGGCCATATTCTCTCCTGACGACGGTGTCTGCGTGTGGCTGCGGGTGCCTGCGGGAACGATCGCGAACTTACCGATCGTTCGGAAAGTAATTCTGGCAGACGCGGCCGGGTTCGCACAACCCACTGGGCGCCGGGCGCGAAAAAGGGGCACCCGCCGTTGGCGAGTGCCCCTTTTAGTTCAAACGGATGCTAGATGTTGGCGAGTTCGCGTACAGCCGCGTCACCGGGGGTGGCGGAGGTGTAGCTCGCGTCAATCTCGGCACGGTCGAGCAACTCGTCCATGCGGCGCTTGCGCTGCTTGGGGATGAGCGTCACGACGGTTCCGGTCTTGCCCGCGCGGCCGGTCCGGCCGGCACGGTGCAGGTACGTCTTGTACTCGTCGGGGGCGTCGGCCTGGATGACCAGGTCGATGTCGTCGACGTGGATTCCGCGAGCAGCGACATCCGTTGCGACGAGCACGTTGACCCGGCCACTCGTGAGCATCTGCAGGTTACGGGTACGACGGGCCTGGTTGAGGTCACCGTGCAGGCTGGTGGCCTTGACTCCGGCGTCTTCGAGCTGGTCGGCGAGCTGCTCAGCGTAGGCCCGGGTGCGGCTGAAGATGAGCGTCTTGCCCTCACGGTTGACGAGCTCTTCGATGATGCGGCTCTTGTCGCGGTGTTCGATGACGAGCACGCGGTGGTCGATCGTGGAGGACGCCTGGTCTTCGCCGGCGACCTCGTGCACGGCCGGGTTGGTCAGGAATTCCTTGACCAGCGAGGCAACGCCCTTGTCGAGGGTGGCGGAGAAGAGCAACTTCTGGCCGCCGGCCTTGGTCTGACGCAGGATGCGCTGTACGGGCTCGAGGAATCCGAGGTCGCACATGTAGTCGGCCTCGTCGAGCACGGTGATAACGACTTCGCTCAGGTCAAGGCGACCCTGGTCGATGAGGTCTTCGATGCGTCCGGCGGTGCCAACGATGATGTCGACGCCGCGCTGGAGGGCGCTCACCTGACGGTACTGCGGAACTCCGCCGTAGATCTGGGTGGTGAAGAGGCCGACGCTGCGGGCGATGGGCTGCACGGTGCGGTCAATCTGCAGCGCGAGCTCACGGGTCGGGGCCAGGATGAGCGCGCGCGGCTTGCGGGCGTGCTTGCGGTCCTTGGCGCCGTTGTTCTCCATGAGCTTTTCAACCAGGGGAGCAGCGAAGGCGATGGTCTTGCCGGATCCGGTCTTGCCACGGCCGAGCACATCGCGACCGGCGAGAACGTCGGGGATGGTCGCGGCCTGGATCGGGAACGGGGCCGGAGCGCCGAGGGTGGCGAGCTCGCGAACGATGTTCTCGCCGAGGCCGAGATCGCCGAAGGTTACGCCGACAACGTCGGACGCGGTCGTTGCAATGGCTTCGAGACGCTCGAGGACGACGTCTTCGCCACCGGCGAAGGTGGGCTTGACGCCCTCTTCGCTGCGCTTCGGGTAGAACTTGCTGTCGCCGTCGCTGGGACGGTCGTTACCGAAGTCGCGACGGGGCGGGCGGTCATCGTTGGAGCGGCGCGGGGCGCGGTCTTCGAAGCTGCGCGGGGCGCGGTCTCCGTAGGACGGACGCTCGGTGCGGGGAGCGCTGTTGCGGTCACCGTAGGAGGGACGTTCGGTACGAGCCGGACGGTCGTTGTTGTAGGCGGGACGGTCGGTACGCGGAGCACGGTCACCGTAGGACGGACGCTCGGTACGGGGAGCGCTGTTGCGGTCACCATAGGACGGGCGGTCGTTGTTGTAGGCCGGACGGTCGGTGCGCGGAGCACGGTCACCGTAGGACGGACGCTCGGTACGGGGAGCGCTGTTGCGGTCACCATAGGACGGGCGGTCGTTGTTGTAGGCCGGACGGTCGGTACGCGGAGCACGGTCACCATAGGACGGACGCTCCGTACGGGGAGCGCTGTTGCGGTCACCATACGACGGACGGTCGTTGTTGTAGGCCGGACGATCGGTGCGCGGCGCGCGGTCACCATAGGAGGGACGCTCGGTGCGAGCCGGACGGTCGTTGTTGTAGGCCGGGCGCTCGTTGCGCTCGGTGTTGGTGCGGCCGCCGTTTTCGGGGCGAACGGAACGCGAGCCGTAGGCCGGACGTTCGCTCGAGGGACGCTCGTTCGAGCGCGCGGCGCGCTCGTCTGCATTCCAGCGCTGCTTCTTGGGGGCACCCTCGTCAGCGCGGTATCCGCGGTGTCCGGGGCTCTTACTGCCGGCGTTGTTGGAACCGCCGTGGCCCGATCCGCCCTTGGAGGCGTACTTGGGATCGAAGTTCTTACCGCCACGACCGACGGTGGAGTTGTGCGAATTGCCTTGAGGCATAAAGATATCTCTGGGTTGTGTTCAGTACATGGCAGAACAACATCGCACACGCGACGTAACTGAGAACCCGAGCAATCTGTGGTCGGGGCCGTTCACATACAGTGATTTTTCACCAGCGGATTACTGGGAAACCGGCCCAACTTGACTTACAAACCCATCCGCGCACAGCGCGGTGTCAAGAGCCGACCTATAAACGTTACCCTATGCCTCCTGAAAAGTCACGCAAATGGGTACACATTGCCTCGCTCTATTCTGAGGACATGACCATTTCGATCAGTATCGAGCCGCCGCGTCAGGCCGACGTTGAGGCGCTGTTGGCGGCCGGCACCGTCTTCGCGCACTCCCTCTACCCGGAGGAGAACAGCTTTCTGCTCAGCACCGACCAGCTCGAACGCCCGGGCGTTGCCGTCTACGTGGCCAGGAACGAAGACGGCGCAGCCTGCGGCATGGCCGCCCTGGTTCCACTCGGCTCCGATCTGACTGCCGAGCTGAAGCGACTGTTCGTTTACGACGAGGTTCGGGGGCGCGGCATAGCCGGCCTCCTGCTCGACCGCATCGAAGCGGATGCCGCTGGCCGCGGCATCCGCTCTCTCGCCTTGGAAACCGGCCCACTACAACACGCGGCGATGGCGCTGTACCGCGGTCGCGGCTACGAACAGATCGATTTGTTCGGCCAGTACGTCGGCGAAGAGTTCAGCGTCTGCTTCGCCAAGAGCCTGTAACTCAGGCGGCGCTTTCGAGCACCCAGGCGGGGAACGGGTCGGCCAGGGTGTTCCAGAACATGGGTCCGGCGAGAAATTCAGCGTCGGTGAGCAGGCAGGCATCGAGGTTGGCGCTGAGCAGACGGGCGTTGAGGTCACGTCCGAAGAAGGCGATCTCCTGGCCTAGCGGGGAATCCGGGTCATGGCTCTGCATGCCGGTCGGTTCGAAGGTGATCGTGGGGCCGGCACTGCTCCACGAGCCGACCGTCGACGGCCGAGTGGCGAGGCGAAACAGGCCACGGGAACGCAGGATCTCACCCGACTCCTCGGCGCGGTCACGAAAGAATTCGGCCAGGCGCAGCGGATGGAACGGGCGCACGTCACGGTAGACGACGCAGATCAGCCCCTGCGGACTGCGTGAGAGCAGGGCGTCACCGTTGAGCTGGCGTACCCAGCCGGGACTGCGTTGCAGCCAGGCGAACATGTCCCGGCGCGGCACCGGCCAGCCCTCGGCGCTGCCGCGGCCGTGTTCGGCAAACACGACGTGACTGGCCGGGTTGAGCAGGCGCACGAAGTCCCGAATATCGGCAGCGTCGCGGGCGTGCACGAGGTCGGTCTTATTGATCACGACGATGCTGGCCCACTCGACCTGCTCGATCAATACGTCACCGACGGTGCGGTCGGGATCGTCGTGGGTATCGGAGAAGTTGACGTCGTGTTCTTCCGGGACCGGCGCGAGGGCTTCGCTGCGCAGGTCGGCCCAGAATCGCCCGGCATCGAGCACGGTGATGAGGTCACCGAGCCGCACCGCATGCCCATTCGCCATTCGCTCCGGCGAGTCGCCGGTTTCAACGAGGGAACTGGCAATTTCCAGCGGGCCCACGGCGGTTGGCGCTTCGACGAAGACATCAATGGCGCATGCCTCCCCCCGGCCGCCCGGCACCGCGTCGGCAACCTCGGTGAGCACCGTGCGCAGGGCATCGGACACGGAGGTGGTCAGGGCGAATGGCTGCCGCCCGAGGGTCAGGGCCACCGAGGATTTACCGGCGCCGGCCAGGCCGCTCACCACATTCACCCGAAGATACGTTTCTGTCTGCATGCCTGTTACTCTAAGTGATATTCGTTCTCAATAAGCAATGGAGAAATAAATGAAGGTACGCAATTCCCTCAAGGCGCTCAAGAAGGTTCCGGGATCGCAAATCGTGCGGCGCCGCGGTCGAACCTTTGTGATCAACAAGCTCAACCCCCGCGCGAAGGCCCGCCAGGGCTAGCCCGTCGCAGCACCTGCGGGCGGAACCGGGCTCGTGGCACTCGTTGTAGACCGAGGCACCAAATGGAACGAGTGCCCGCATCTCTAAAAAGTGCCGCGAGGCGCGGCGTGAGGCGCGGCGTGAGGCGCGGCGTGAGGCGCGGCGTGAGGCGTTAGCGCGGGCGGCCACCGATGCGGCGGGACAGCTCGGCGGCCGTCGCCGCCACGGTTGCAGCGAGCGCCGGCCAGTCGTCGTCCGGGAAGCGGTCGTGCGCAAAGGTCACCGCGATCGCGGCGGCGGGCCATCCCGCATGATCGCGTACGGCGAGCGCGACCGAGGCGATGCCCGGCGTGATTTCGCCATTTTCGGTGGCGTAGGTATCGGTTCGCACTCGATCGAGTACCGCCCGCAACTCAAGCCGGGAGCGCGGGCCCCGGCCGTCGCGCTGCTCGAGCGCGGCCTGGCTGGGGTACAGAGCGCGCAATTGGGCCGCCGGAAGCGCCGCCAGCAGGGCGCGACCGCTCGCAGTGAGGTGCGCTGGCAGCCGCACGCCGACGTCGGAAACGAGCGAGGGGCGGTGCGCGGCGCGCTCTTCGACCAGGTAGATCACGTCGCGGCCGTGCAGCACCACGAGGTGCGCACTCTCCCCCAGCCGGTCGACAAGCTGGGCAATCAACGGGCGACCGAGCCGGGAGAGTGGCTCCTGGCGGCTGAATCCCGTGCTCAGCTCGAAGGCGGCGATGCCGAGTCCGTAGCGGTGTTCCTCGGGCAGGTGCACGACGAATCCCTGCGCCACGAGCACATCGAGCAGCTGGTAGACGGTCGAGCGCGGCAATCCAAGAGCGCTGGCCACGGCGGCCGCCGGTGTCGGTCCGCGCTGCGCAGCGAGGTGGGTCAGCACGCGCAGCGTGCTTTCGGCGGCCGGAACCTTCGATGCGGTCGCCATGGCGTTCCTCTCGCGTCCTCGCCGAGCGGCTGCCACTTCGAGTCGAAGAAAATGCTGCCGCGTTCGTTCAGGACGATTACCTCTGTCCGGTATGCCGGACACGAAGCAGCCTAGCGCCCTATCGTCTGGGGCCCTGGGGGTGTCGAATCGAACCATGACCCTCACGACCACACCTCAGACTTCCGCATCCGCGCACGACCAGAGCGGGGCATCCGTTATCGCAGCCACCGTTGTCGTCGGAACCGGCGCCCTTTCCTTCGCCGACGTGATCGCCGTCGCGAGGCACAATGCGCGCGTCAGCCTCGATCCGGCCAGCCTCCAGCAAGTGGCAGCGACCCGCACCATCATCGATGCCCTCGCGGCTGACACCGAACCGCACTACGGGATCTCGACCGGTTTCGGCGCCCTCGCGACGACGTTCATCACCTCCGACCGGCGCGCGCAGCTGCAGGCGAGCCTGGTGCGCTCGCACGCCGCCGGCAGCGGCCCCGAAGTGGAACGCGAGGTCGTACGCGCCCTCATGCTGCTGCGGCTTTCGACGCTGATGACCGGGCGAACCGGCGTGCGCCCGGCCACCGCCGAGACCTACGCGGCCGTGCTCAACGCGCAAATAACCCCGGTCGTGCACGAATACGGCTCGCTCGGCTGCTCCGGCGACCTCGCGCCGCTCGCCCACTGCGCGCTCGTCGTGATGGGCGAGGGGCAGGCGCGCGATGCCAGCGGCGCCCTGCTCGGCGGCGGTGACGCCCTCGCCACAGCCGGCATCAGGCCGGTCGTGCTCGCCGAAAAAGAGGGCCTCGCCCTGATCAACGGCACCGACGGCATGCTCGGCATGCTCGTGCTCGCCCTCGACGACCTGGCCCGCCTGCTCGTGACCGCCGACATCGCCGCGGCGATGAGTGTCGAGGCTCTGCTCGGAACGGATGCTGTCTTCGCGGCGGATCTGCAGCAACTGCGGCCCCAGCTCGGCCAGGCCGACAGCGCCGCCAACCTGCGCCGACTGCTGCAGGGCTCCCCGCTCGTCGCGAGCCACGCCGGCCCCGAGGATCCCTCGGTGCAAGACGCCTACTCGTTGCGTTGCGCCCCGCAGGTGCACGGCGCCGCACGTGACACCGCCACCCACGCCGCCCTCGTGGCCGGCCGCGAGCTGGACAGCGCCATCGACAACCCGGTTGTCACGGTCGACGGCCGAGTTATGTCGAACGGCAACTTTCACGGCGCCCCGCTCGGCTACGTGCTCGATTTTCTCGCCATTGCCGCAGCGGATGTCGCGAGCATGAGTGAGCGACGCACCGACCGTCACCTCGATGGGAGCCGCAGCAAGGGCCTGCCGCGGTTCCTCGCGCACGAGGTAGGCGTGGACTCCGGGCTCATGATCGCCCAATACACAGCGGCCGGGATCGTGTCGGAGCTCAAGCGGCTGGCGGTGCCGGCATCCGTTGATTCGATTCCCTCGTCGGCGATGCAGGAAGACCACGTCTCGATGGGCTGGCATGCGGCCCGCAAGCTGCGCCGTTCGCTCGACGGGCTCGGCCGGGTGCTCGCGATCGAGATCATGACGGCGGCGCGCTCGCTCGATCTGCGGGCACCGCTTGAGCCGGGCGCCGCGAGCGGCGCGGTACGCGACCTCGTGCGCACCGTGGCCGCCGGGCCCGGCCACGATCGCTTTCTCTCCCCCGAAATTGAGGGAGTGGTGGCGCTCGTGGCTTCGGGTGCAGTGCGCGCGGCAGCGGAATGCGAAGCGCCCGAGCTGGTCTAGTGCGAACCGCACCTTATAGGCACCTTGGACTGCTCGTTTGACCCGTTGTGAGCGTGGGGCTGGCGTGCCATACTGTCGCCACGCCAGCCCGCCCGCGTTAGTCCATACCCGAATGGATCAGGTTTGCCGATGTTGTTAGCCCCAAGTCACGGTCCCGCTGCGCTTCTCCTGCGAGCACGGCAGTGGGCCGCGACACATCGGGGGCCAAGCGGCCCGCTGGCGATCATTATCGTGACCGCGCTGCTCCTCTTCGGCGCCCCGATCGCGGCGAGCGCCGGTGAACTTCCAGCCGGTTCGACCGACACGTCCACGCCGACCGTGAGCGCGAACCCGGAACCGAGCGCTGAACCGACCGCCGAACCAACCGCCGAACCAACCAGCGAACCAACCAGCAGCCCGACGCCCACGCCGACGGCAGAACCGACCGCGGAGCCCACTCCCGAGCCCACGACCGAAGCGACCCCCGAACCGACGCCGACGCCAGAACCCACGACTGAGCCAACCCCGGAGCCCACGGTCGAACTGACCCCAGAACCGACCCCAGAACCGACCGTCGAGCCGACCCCGGAACCCACGGTCGAACCGACCCCAGAACCGGACAACGAACCAGTTCCCGAGCCGACAGACGGACCGATCCCGCCCGTTGTCGATCTACCCGATCTACCCAAGGTAGCGCCGACTCCCAGTGACACTGGCCTCGAGGCGCAGGCGGCAGCCCAGGCAGCGGCCGCAGTCGTTCGCGCGACAGCCGCAACCGCCCTCGCCGAGAGTCAGGCGGCCGCCATGCTGGCGGCCGCGCAGCGCGCATCCGCTCAACAAGACTCGACACAAAGAGCCGCGGCCTTGGCCCTGGCGCTCACCCGGTCACAGTCAACGGAGGCGGTGCGGGCCACCGCCCAGCGTACGCTCGAGTCGACGCAGGCGAGTCAGACGCTCGCGCGCGGTCGCTCCGCACTGGTGCACCGGCTCGCCGTGGAAGCCACGCAGCAAGCCGCCGACTCCAAACGAAGCTTTGCCGTGCTCGCGCGCAAACTAGCGCAGCAGCAATCCGGCGCTGTCGTGACCGAGGTCTTCCTCGGCGGCAATTCCCTCGGCAACGTGCTCGACCAGCTCAGCACACTCGACCAGCTGGATCATGTCACCGACAATATCGAGACGATTCAGGCCCGCGCCGAGGCCGACGAAGCCCGAGCGCAGCGGCTGAACGAGCAAGATGCCGAGACTCGTGCTGCCGCGAGCAGCCTGTCGGTCGACGCAAGCCGGGCCGCGCTCGACGCTGCCCAAAACGACGTCGAAGCTGCCGGCCTGGCCCTGGTCGACGCCGCAGCTCAGGCCGCGAGTGCCGCTGCCAGCCTGGCCGGACTTGACCTGCGTCCGATCACTCCAACCGACTACGGCCAGCTGAGCGATCAGGGCTGGGCAAATCCAGCTAGCGGCCCCACAACGGATGTCTACGGGCCCAGGCCGGTCCGCCCCCTCCCCGGGGTGGGCGCGTTCCACTACGGCACCGACATTGGAGCGGGTTGCCTGGCACCGGTCTTCGCGGCCACCACCGGCACTGTGCGCGCCGCCGGAGCGGTCGGCAGCTACGGCAACTGGATACTGATCGACCACGGCGAAGGCATACAGACCGGTTACGCCCATTTGGCCGACGATGAGACCCTGGTCAATGTCGGCGATCGGGTCGGCGCCGGCCAACAGATCGGACGGGTCGGCAGCACCGGCCTGTCCACCGGCTGTCACACCCACGTCGAGGTTCGGGTTGACGGCGTCAGGATCGACCCCCAGCCGTTCTTCCTCAACCGCGGAATCATCCTCGGCCGCTGAGCCCCACAGGGACCGGTGGCCGACGTGGGCGCCGAGCGGCATTTAGACTGAATTCTCGTGACTCGTCGTGTGATTCAACTGCTGATTGGCCTGTTCCTCTACGGAATCGGCATCGCGTTGATCGTGCGCGCCGCCATCGGCGTCGCCCCGTGGGATGTTCTCGCCCAGGGCATCGACAACCACACGCACCTCGGCTTCGGGCTGATCACGATTCTGCTGAGCGGTGTCGTACTCCTGCTCTGGATCCCCATCCGCCAGAAGCCCGGTGCCGGCACTCTGCTCAACGCGCTGCTCGTTGGCCCGTCAGCCGATGTTGGACTGTGGCTCATTCCGGCCGACCTCGACCTCTGGGCCCGCATCCTCCTGTTCGCCGCGGGACTCCTGCTGATCGCCGTCGCCACCGGCCTCTATATCGGGGC
This sequence comes from Cryobacterium sp. Hh11, assembly GCF_004404045.1. Classification (NCBI taxonomy): domain Bacteria; kingdom Bacillati; phylum Actinomycetota; class Actinomycetes; order Micrococcales; family Microbacteriaceae; genus Cryobacterium; species Cryobacterium sp. Hh11. Next base: position 16,082 of record NZ_SOHF01000007.1, read on the forward strand.
ACACTTCGGCCCCGGCCCGCGCGACGGCCTGATGACCGGGCTGCACCAGCGCACCGGCTGGAAAATCTGGATCGTGCGCACCGGCATCGAGGTGATGGTGCTCGGCATCGGCTGGGTGCTCGGCGGCAACGTAGGAATCGGCACCGTGCTGTTCGCCGTCTTGATCGGCCCCCTCTGCCAGCGCACGATCCCCTTCTTCGCAGTCCGCCGCCCCGCGGCCGTCTCGCCGGTGCCTGATCCTGATGCCGAGCGCGTTGCCGGGTAGCTACTGCGCGGTGCGTTAAGCCCTCTTGTCGGTGCCGAGAGGTAGCGTTCAACGCATGGCAACATAGCGAGAAATTGAAGCGGATGCTCCGCAGTTCGCAGCGCGGGTACGCTCACGATTCGACGCGGGCACCAACAAGACAATGGCCTCCCTGCGCCGGAATGGTGCCCCGCGGATCAGCGGCACCGAGCTCGTGATCAACAACGGGCGCATCACCCTGGGCATGATGCCCCATTCGCTCAAGCTGCACGATGTGCTGCGGGACCCGCGGGTGGCCATCCACTCGCCAACCCTCGAGCCGCCAGTCGGGCAGCCGTCGGAGTGGGCCGGCGACGCGAAACTGGCCGGGGTGCTGGTGGTGACCGATCCGGAACCGACCGATCCGCCGGATACATCCAGTTTCGAGCTGCACGTACACGAGGTCGTGCTCACCTACATCGACTCCGACAACACGCATCTGGTCATTGAATCGTGGCACGAGGGCCGGGGGTGGGAGCGAATCAGCCGACTGTAGGCCCGCAGAACTGGGTGATCGTGCCCTCAAGAATCTCGGCGAGCGCGCGCACCGACTGCGCGTCGACCCATTCCGTGTCGGCGTGCAGGCCTTCACCTTCGGCACCGAACACCACACACGGGATACCGGCTTCGAGAATAAGTCCGGCGTCGGTCCAGAACGGTTCGCCGCGCGTTTTCGCCGGGTGGCCGAGCACCCGCTCGGCATTGCCACTGAGCGCGCGCAGGATCGGCCAGTGCGGCTCGGCCTCAAAGGCAGCCCGCGCCACCAGCCGGGTCAGCTCAAACCGAAACTGCGGCTCCGTGCGCGCCAGCTCGGTGAACAGTGCCCGCAGCTCGGACTCGACGCGCTCCGGGGACTCGCCGGGCAGCATCCGTCGTTCCAGGGTGAGCACGCAGCGGGCCGCGACCGTGGCGGCATCGTCACCACCGACAATCTTCGACACCCGCACGGCACCGTGGCCGAGTGTGGCATGCGCCGGGGCCGAGTTCAGCTGCTGCCGCAGCTCGTCGAGGGCACGCAGCGCGAGCCCGGCATGCCAGATGGCATCCACGCCGAGCTCCGGCTGCGATCCGTGCGCGGCCAGGCCGGTCAGGCAGAGCTCGAACCAGGCGAATCCGCGGTGCGCTGTGGTCAGTTCCAGGCTGCTCGGCTCGATCACTAGGGCGGCATCGGCGCTCAATGTGCGCAGCACCTCTTCCGTTCCGATGCTGCCGAATTCTTCGTCGGCGACCAGCGTCACGATCACATCCCCGGCCAGCCCGACAGCGGATGCCCGCGCTGCCGCCACGAGGATGGCCGCGAGCCCGCTCTTGGTGTCGACGGCCCCACGCCCGTACACCCGGCCGGCGCGAAGGTCGCCGCTGAACGGATCGCCCGCGTAGGTGGCGACGCCGACCGTGTCGAGGTGGGCGTTGAGCATGAGCGAGCGTCCGCCGCCGGTGCCGCGTTTAATGCCGACGACCGAGGGCCGCCCGGGAACCTGCTCGAGCAGGGTGACCTGAAAATCCTGCTCGAGCAGCCATTCACTGCACCAGATTGCGATCTGGGCTTCACCCGCCGCCCCGGGAACCAGGTCAGGATTGACCGAATCGATGCGCACGAGGTGCTGCAAGATCGCGACCGGGTCGCTGGGAAAACGCTTCATCCCTCGAATCTAGGCCCTCCCCGCGAGAGCGGGAAAATCGCTGCCTCCGGGGTGCCGAAGCAGCACTTTTTCCGCTCTCGTTAAATTGGGAGGTGCTCTGGGTAGGGTGCAGCATGGGTACTAGACCGCGGTGGGGGCTGATTCCGGCGGCGCTGGTGAGCGCATCCGCTGTGCTGCTGTTTGCGCTGCGGATGCCGGTGGCCGGCTATGGCGTGCTGGCGGCGGCCCTGGCGCTCGCGTTCCTGATCAATCGGGCGCTGTTTCGCGATCTGCTGCTGATTGCCGTTGGGCTGGGGATCATCAGCACCATCTCGGTTGAGGCGAACATCAGCTACCCGAATATCGCCCTGATGGGCACGGTGCTCAGCCTGTCGGTGCTCGTGCCGTATCTGCTCTCGCGGTACTACTTCAAGGACCACGCGATCCGGTTTCCGATTCGCACCGGGCAACGCTGGACCCGGCTCGAACGCGCCTACCTGCCACTCGTAGTGCTGCTCGGGTACCTGATTCTGCCGAGCTACTTCATCGGAAGCGGCGCGTACCAGAATTGGCCAGCGGTGACCGCTCCCGATGAGATTGCCCGACTGTTCGTGGGCGTGGGCTTCGTGGGGATCTGGGACGAACTCTTCTTCATCTGCGTCGCCTTCACCTTGCTGCGGCGGCACTTTGCCGATTGGCAGGCCAATATTTTGCAGGCCGTGATCTTCGCGTCGTTCCTCTGGGAGCTCGGCTACCAGGCCTGGGGGCCGCTGCTGACCGTGCCGTTCGCGCTGCTGCAGGGCTACACCTTTGCCCGCACTCGCTCGCTCACCTACGTGGTCTGCGTGCACCTTCTATTCGACGTCGTGGTGTTCGCCGTGCTGGTACACGCCCACAATCGCCAGTGGCTGGATATTTTTCTGTACTGATTGCAACTTTCAGGAACGCGATATATCGTGTCTTTCAACACACGCGATATAACGCGAGTTCACTCTCCTGAAAGGACAACCCAGTGTCATTGGAAAAATGGCTGGTCACCCCCGGGCAGACCAAAATCATCGATGTCGAATTGGTGCGGAAGCTCAAGGTCAGTCTGATCGGCGGCACGGTCGACATCATCGGCCACGACGAACCCGGCGCCCGCATTGAAGTGCACGGCGTCACCGGCAAAGACCTGAAGATCTCGATGGACGGCGACCGCCTCGAAATCGACCACCCCCAGTTGCGCTGGGATAACTTTCTCGAGGTGTTCGCCTCGTTCCGCGGCACCGCCCGCGCCGAGGTGAGCGTACTGGTCCCGCGCGACGTCGCCCTGCGCTTCGGTGTCGTCTCGGCGGATGCCCTCGTGTCCGGACTGCGCAATGACGCCAAACTCAGCACCGTCTCCGGCGATGTCGTAATCGATGACGTCGAGGGTGACCTCGAACTCAATGCGGTTAACGGCGAGATCTCGGTGCGCAACCACGTCGGAGCACTGGCCGTGCACACCGTATCGGGCGATATCACGGCGAGCGGCAGCATCCGTCGTTTCACGCTCGACGGGGTTGCGAGCAACGTGTTTCTCGACCTCGCGGGCACACCAGACCAGATCGTGACGAACTCGGTCAGCGGCAACCTCACGGTGCGGCTCGAGCCGGGCGTTGCCGCGCGGTACCACCTCAACACCCTCTCCGGAACGCTGCAGCTCGACGACCAGACCGTGCGCACCGCGTTCGGCAAGGGCTACGAAGGCTCCACCGGCACCCTGGACGGCAGCTGGCTCGACCTGCGTGGTAATTCGGTGTCCGGCGATATCTCGGTCGTGCGGCGGGAGAGCGGCGGCAGCGCGCCGGGCGGTGCAGCGTCGACGAGTGCAGCGTCGATGAGTGCAGCATCAGCTCCGGCAGCATCCAGTCAAGCGGATGCCGCAGCGCCCGCCGCGGCCGACATTACCCAGGCAGACCCGGCATGAGCGCCATGTTCGCCCACGGGAGCCTGCGCCTCTACCTACTGAGCCTGCTCGCGGAGCGGCCCCGGCACGGCTACGAGCTGATTCAGGCGCTCAGTGACCGATTCGGCGGAACCTACAGCCCCAGCGCTGGAACGATCTACCCGCGCCTGGCCAAACTCGAGGCAGAGGGCCTGGTCACCAAGCAGGCCGACGGCCGCAAGACCGTCTACGAGATCACCGATACCGGTCGCGCTGAGCTGCTCGCCCGCGACGGAGAACTCGGCGCGATCGAAGACGAGGTGACCGACTCGGTGCGGCGCCTCGCCGACCAGGTGCGCAGCGGCGTCAACTCCGCCATGAAGTCCCTGCGCGCCGACCTGGCCTCCGCGGCCCGGCAGGCCCGCGACGCAGGGTCACCGGCTTCGCGCGGCTACGACGGCACGCCCGAGTCCTGGGATGCCCCGGATGCACCAACGGCGGCCGAGGCGCCATCGTCGACCAGCGACGAGACATCCGCTCGCCTGGATTCACGTCTCGCCCTGCACGAAGCCGGCATGGTGCTCAACGAGTTCCGGCAGCAGCTGCGCACAGACCTGCGCACGCAAGCGGCCCGCTCGGTTATTCCGCCCGACACGGTGCCCACGCTGCGACGCCAGCTCGCCGACGTGCGCGCGAACATCCTCGCCACGCTGCACCCGTAGGCTCCGCTTTTCGAGACCGCCAGCGCGAGTCGGTGGTGGTCTCGAAAAGCTCGACCAGCGGATGATTGTGCCGCCCAGGCCGCCCACCCGCATCCGCTTAAAAAAGCCACCCGATTTGACAGGGGCCAGCTTAGGTGTAATGTCGTCCCTCGTGACACCCGAGGCGAACGCCCCAGTACCGGAAAGCCGATCACCCAAGCGGTGGATCATCGGCGATCCGCTCCCCACCGAGCAGTTGGACGGCCAGCTGCTACCCAAGCACCTCGCTCTTCCCATTTTTGCCAGCGACCCACTGTCGAGCGTGGCCTACGCGCCGCAAGAGCTCCTGATGATTCTGACCCTCGGCGGGCTCGCCTTTTTGAGCTTCGCGCCGTGGGTCGCTGCCGTCGTCGTCATGCTTCTCATCGTTGTCGTAGCGTCGTATCGCCAGCTGATCAAGGCCTACCCATCTGGCGGCGGCGACTACGAGGTCGCCCACAAGAATCTGGGCGAAAAGGCTGGCCTGGTCGTCGCATCCGCTTTGCTCGTGGACTATGTGATGACCGTGGTCGTCTCGGTGGCCAGCGGCGTGGACAACATCATCTCCGCCATTCCAGCTCTCGCCCCGCTCCGCGTGGAGCTCGCGGTGATCTTCATCATTCTGCTCGCGGCGGTGAACCTCCGCGGCGTGCGCGAGTCGAGCAATGCCTTCGCTATTCCGACCTACCTCTTCATCGGCAGCGTGCTGCTGATGATCGTCGTCGGCCTCGTTCGGGCGCTGATGGGCGACGCCCCCGTCGCCGAGTCGGCCGGGTACGACGTGCAGGGCGAGAACCTCGCGCAGGCCGCGTTCATTCTGCTGCTGCTACGCTCCTTCGCAAGCGGATGCTCCGCCCTCACCGGCGTCGAAGCGATCGCCAACGGGGTACCGGCGTTCAAACACCCCAAGGTCAAGAACGCCCAGCGCACCCTGACGCTCATGGGTGGCATTGCCATCGTGTTGTTCGTCGGATTGACCGCCCTCGCGCTGATCTCCAAGGTGCACTACGCCGAGGCTCCCTGCGACCTGATCGGCTGGGCCGAGTGCGCCACTGCGCCCCAGCGCAGCCTCATCGCGCAGGTCGCCGCTGCCACGTTCGGCAACTTCTCGATCATGTTCTTCGTGCTGCAGGCAGCGACAGCAGCGGTGCTGTTGCTGGCCGCCAACACCGCGTTTAATGGCTTTCCACTGCTCGGCTCCGTGCTCGCACGCGACAAGTACGCACCGAAGTCGCTCAGTACCCGCGGCGACCGCCTGATCTACTCCAACGGCGTCGTGCTCCTGGCCCTGGCCGCCTGCGTGATCATGGTGGTTTACCGGGCCAACCTGACCGTGCTGATTCAGCTCTACATTATCGGCGTCTTCGTGTCATTTACGCTCGGCCAAACCGGCATGGTGCGGCACTGGCTGAAACTGCTCAAGAAGAATCCGCCAAACCGCGGGTCGATCATTCTGAGCCTGTCGATCAACGGTTTCGGCGCGGCGCTGACCGGTGTCGTGCTCATCGTTGTCACCATCACCAAGTTCACCCACGGCGCCTGGCTCGTGTTCGTGATGATGCCGGTGCTGTTCTTTCTCATGATGGGCGTCAACCGGTATTACCGAGACGTGGCCAAGGAGATCGAGGTCGACCCCGTCACGACGTTCGGTTCGCAGGGCGATCATGCCATCGTGCTGGTCGGCAAGATGCAGAAACCGGTGCTCAAGGCACTCGACTACGCGATCGCCGCCCGCCACGTGAGCCTCGAAGCCGTGCACGTCTCGATCGACACAGCCGAGACCAAGGAACTCAAACGCGCCTGGGTGAAGCAGAACATTCAGGTGCCGCTGCGCATCGTCGCCTCACCGTATCGCGACATCAGCTGGCCGCTGATCAGCTACATTCGGGGTCGCCGCGACGATCACGGCTCCGAGGTCATCACCGTGTACACGCCCATCTACATCGTCGGCCACTGGTGGGAGAACCTGCTGCACAACCACAAGGCCCGCCGACTGCGTCAGAAGCTGATGATGGTGCACGGCGTCACGATCGCCCTCGTGCCCTGGCTGCTCGACTCGTCTGAGCTCATCTATGGTCGCCGCTCGCGGCCGATCCCCGGCCAGGATCGACGCGGTGAGCCGGTGCGATCCCGCCCGGTGTCGCGCCGTCCGCTCGCACCGCCCACCGGAGCCCCCGACGCGGCGACGAAGTTGAGCCCGGTCGTTGTGCCGTCGCAGTCTCGGCCGACGGCATCGCGTCGCCGGAAGCGCAAGTAGCGGCTGGCCAGCGCCCGGGACCAGCCAGCCAGCGGCATCCGCTCGCCATGATTTGCGCGACCAGGCCGGGCCGGAGAACCGATCCGCTATCCATTCTTACGGTCTGACCGGCCCGTTTGATCTTTGAGCAGCGTCAGTGGGCGGCAAGGCCCGTCATGCTAAACTAAACTCTAGTTTTTACACATTCCGTTCGGCAAATCCCGAGTGTCTCGCGACTCGCTCGGCCTGGCATCGTAAGGGGGTCACGCATGGGGCGCGGCCGTCAAAAAGCAAAGCACACCAAGGTAGCTCGGGAGCTGAAGTACTTCAGCCCGGATACCAACTACAACGCGCTCGAACGCGAGTTGACCGGGCATCCGTCCGATCCTCGCCTCGACGAAGACCTCGCCAAGTGGCCGGAGTATGAAGCGGACAAGGCCAAGAAGGCCACCGGTGGTGACACCGTTGATTCCGCTGACGATGACGACGACGATCCGGATGACGACGACCGTTACGTCGACCACTACGCCACCGAAGACGAGAAGAAGCGCGCCTAACGCCGCCAGCAACCTCGGTCGCGATGCCTGGTGTATCGCGCGCTTCTTGGGGTACACGCGGTTCGTGCTGCCATTTGTGGCCCGCGCGCTCGGCATGCCACGCGCGCGATCACCACGAGGCACCCCGTGCAACAACCGGCCACGCCGCTCTTGGCGCGCACGGACGCGCGTGCAGCGACCGGCCGTGCTGCTGCCGCCCCGCGAGCCCCCGGGGCCCCCGGGCAACAAGCCACCGGGTGAGTGCCCCTGAGGAGGCGGGAACCCTAGTTCGCGTAGGCGCCGACGAGACGCACGGCGCCGCCGTTGACGCCCTTGGCGCCCTGTTCGAACCCGGTCAGGTCGTGCTCGGCGCGCGAGACGCGGCCGGTGACCCAGGCGGGAATACCGCTCCGAGCCAGCCGTGCGATGACCGATGAAGCGGATGCCGCATCCACGACCGCGAACATGCCGACTCCGAGGTTCCAGGTTCCTTCAGCGCTTTCGAGCGTTGACCCGGCCATGTCGCCGAGCACCCGGAACACGGGGGCGGGCGACCAGGTAGACCGGTCAACCTCGACCCAGGAGCCAACGGGCAGCACCCGAGCGAGGTTGGCGGCGATGCCACCGCCGGTGACATGGCTGAGTGAGTGGATGGCACCGGCCAGCTCTGGGTCGCCGAGCACGTCGCGCAGCGGGCCGGTGTACAGTCGGGTCGGTTCGAGCAGAACTTCGCCGACTACGCCGCCGAGTTCGGCGGAGGTATCGGTGTAGCCGATGCCGCGCTGAGCCAGAATGTGGCGCACGAGCGAGTAGCCGTTGGAGTGCAGGCCGCTCGAGGCCATGGCGATGACGACATCACCGGAGAGAACCTTCTCGGCGCCGAGCACCTGGTCGGCTTCGACCACGCCGGTGGCCGCGCCGGCCACGTCATAGTCGTCCGGGCCGAGCAGGCCCGGGTGTTCGGCGGTTTCGCCGCCGACGAGGGCCGTTCCGGTCTCGGAGCAGGCGCGGGCGATTCCGGCGACGATCGAGGCGATGCGCTCGGGCACGACCTTGCCGCAGGCAATGTAGTCGGTCATGAACAGCGGGCGGGCGCCGACCACGATGATGTCATCAACGACCATGCCGACGAGGTCCTGGCCGATGGTGTCGTGCTTGTCGATGGCCTGCGCGATGGCGACCTTGGTGCCGACGCCATCCGTTGAGGTGGCCAGCAGCGGCTGCCGAAACTTGGTGAGGAAAGACACGTCGAACAGTCCGGCGAAGCCGCCGACCCCGCCCCAGACCTCGGGGCCGTGGGTCTTCGATACGGCGGACTTCATGAGCTCGACCGCAAGGTCACCGGCTCGGGTATCGACTCCGGCCGCTGCATAAGACGCGTTGGAGATACTGGACGAGTTGTTGCTCATTCTGGTCTTCCCGGATCACCGAACGGTACCTGGCCCAGGCGGGCGAGGGCTTCTTCTTGTCGTGCGGCGGGTGCCAGCACGGCTTCCAGATCGGAATCGGGACCCGGGTCACATCCGTTTGATGCGGCCGGACGCTCGAGCAGGTTCTTGCCGAGGTGTTGCGATTCGGGCAGCGCGATCGGGTACACGCCGGTGAAGCAGGCGGTGCAGAGACGCTCCCGCGGCTGCTCGGTGGCTTCGATCATGCCGTCTTCGGAGAGGTAGCCGAGCGAGTCGGCGCCGATCGACTGGCGCACCTCGTCGACCTCGAGGCCGGTCGCGATGAGCTCGGCACGACTGGCAAAGTCGATGCCGTAGAAGCACGGCCAGGTGATCGGCGGGCTTGAGATGCGCACGTGCACCTCGGCGGCGCCGGCCTCCCGCAGCATGCTCACGAGCGCGCGCTGGGTGTTGCCGCGCACGATTGAGTCGTCGACCACGATGAGGCGCTTGCCCTTGATCACGTTCTTGAGCGGGTTCAATTTCAAACGGATGCCGCGCTGCCGGATGGTTTGCGACGGCGCGATAAAGGTGCGCCCGACGTAGGAATTCTTCACGAGACCCTGACCGAACGGAATGCCGGACGCCTGCGCGTAGCCGATGGCTGCCGGAGTGCCGGATTCCGGCGTGGGGATCACGAGATCGGCTTCGACCGGGTACTCCGCCGCGAGCTTGCGACCCATTTCGACCCGTGCCTCGTGCACGCCACGACCAGCGATCGTGGTGTCGGGGCGGGCGAGGTAGACGTACTCGAAGACGCAGCCCTTGGGGTCGGCCTTGGCGAACCGCTGGGTGCGCAGCCCGTTCTCGTCGATCGTGATGAGCTCGCCGGGCTCGACCTCGCGCACGAAGCTCGCGCCGACAATGTCGAGGGCTGCGGTTTCGGAGGCGACGACCCAGCCGCGTTCGAGGCGGCCGAGCACGAGCGGGCGAACGCCCTGGGGATCGCGAGCGGCGTAGAGGGTGGTTTCGTCCATGAACACGAGGCAGTAGGCCCCACGCAGCCGCGGCAGCACCTCGAGCGCCGTGGCCTCGAGGGTGTGGTCGAGGTCGCCGGTGAGCAGGGCGGTGATCACTGCGGTGTCGGTGGTGTTGCCCCTGGCCAGCTCACCGTCGACCTTGGGGTAGCGTTCACGCACGAGTTCGAGCAGCTCAGCCGTGTTGGTGAGGTTGCCGTTGTGGCCGAGGGCCACCGTTCCGCTCGAGGTGCGGCCGAGGGTTGGCTGGGCGTTCTGCCAGCTCGAGGACCCGGTCGTGGAATAGCGGGTGTGCCCGACGGCGATGTGCCCGAGCAGGGTGCTCAGCGAGGCTTCATTGAAGACCTGCGAGACCAATCCCATGTCTTTGTAGATGAGGATCTTACTGCCGTCACTCGTGGCAATTCCGGCCGATTCCTGGCCGCGGTGCTGCAGGGCGTAGAGGCCGAAGTAGCTGAGTTTGGCCACCTCTTCGCCGGGAGCCCAGACCCCGAAGACCCCACAAGCGTCTTGTGGGCCCTTCTCGTTGGGAAGAAGATCGTGATTTAACAGTCCGTCGCCACCGGGCAAGCCGCAGCCTCTTTACTTCTCGTTGAACGTGGGGAATTCGTCATCGGGGGTGCCGGAGCCAGGCTCAGCGGCACGCAATTCGCTTGTGGTACTGACACCGTTCGTGCCCAGTCTATCCGCGACGACCGACATCTTGGAGCGGCCAATGATTCGGTCGATCACGAGGGCCACCACCGCGCCGAGCGCAGTGCCGATGGCGACCCCGCCGAGCAGCAGAAAGCCGAAGATTTGCATCCGTTCGTACTCCTCGGTCTCCGGGAAGGAGACGGTGAGAATGAGCGCGACCAGCACCCCTACGATGGCGCCGAGCAACATGAAATTGCGGTACCGCGGGGCCCGGTGCAGGGTCACGGTCGCCTCGGCGCGCACGATCTCGTTCTCGGCCGACGGGTTCTGGGGCTGCTCAGAAGAACTCACGCCTCTATTGTCCCATGAGCGGATGCGAGACTGACTCTATGAACTCGATTGCGGTACTCGGAAGCGCCAACATGGACCTCGTCGTGCGGCAGTCGCGCCTGCCCCGACCAGGCGAGACGATTTTCGGGGCTGGCTTCAGCACGGTTCCCGGTGGAAAAGGACTCAACCAGGCGGTCGCCGCGGCCCGGTTGGGCGGGGCCGTGAACTTTCTGGGAGCTGTGGGAGCGGATGCCTACGGGAGCGAGCTGCGCGCGCTGATGCTGGCCGAGGGCATCCGTGCTGATGGCCTCGCGACAGCGGATGCCCCCACTGGCACCGCCCACATCTCCGTCGTGGACAGTGGCGAGAACTCGATCGTGGTGGTGTCGGGCGCGAACGCCGCGGTCACGACGCTGAGCGAGGTGCAGCGGGCGGCGATCGCGGAGTCGGCGTTTCTGGTGATGCAGTGCGAGCTGCCGATCTCCGTACTGGTCGAGGGGATCGCCGCGGCCCACGCCGCCGGAGTGTTCACCGTGCTGACCCCGGCGCCGGTCATGCCGCTGCCCGAGGGGTTTCTCGCCTCGGTCGACCTCGTGGTTCCCAACCAGATCGAGGCCGCCGAACTCACCGGGGAAAGCGACCCGGTGCGAGCCGCCGAGGTACTCAGCGCTGACCAGACCTGGGCGATCGTGACGCTGGGTTCGGAAGGTTCGGTCGTCGCCTATGACGGCGAGGTCCTCGGACTCGCCCCGGCCCGGCCCGTGACGGCCGTCGATACGACCGCGGCCGGCGACACCTTCGTCGGGGCGCTCGTGGCGCGCCTGGCGGCGGGATACGTCCGTGGCACGGCCGTGACGCCGGACGAGATGGTCGAGGCCGTGCGTTTCGCGACCGTCGCGTCGTCGATCGCGGTGACCAGGGCGGGGGCGACCTCGTCGATGCCTACCCGCGACGAAGTAGAGGCAATCCTCGTGTAGCACGTTCGCGAAAGCGCACAAACGCCCGTTTGGCAACGAGACCTGAACCTCGCCCAGGGGCCAAGATGGCATCTCGCGCCATCAAGGCGCGCCGCTAGTGCAGGGGCAGCACGGGCACGTGGCCGGTCAGGTCGGCGCGGGCCCCGGAGGCGTGGATGGCCCCCGACGCGACACCATCGGCGAAGGCGAGGGTGCCGGTGGCGAGGCCAAGCCAGGTGGCGACATCCATTTCGACCACATTGGGCGGCGTGCCACGGGTGTGCCGGGGGCCCTCGATGCACTGCGTGGCGCCAAATGGCGGCACGCGCACCTCGAGGGTGTTTCCTTCGGCCTGTTCGGCCAGCAGTTGCAGGGTGTAGCGCACCGCTTGGGCGCGGATATCCCGGCTCGCGGCGCGGCCGCCCTCAAGCGCTGCCCGCACGGCCGCCCGGCCGGCTCCGTCGTCGATGCGTGCTCGTGCCATGGCTCCAGTCTGCCGGATCAGGCGGCGGGCGTGTACTCCACGATGGCGAGAACGATGTTCGGGCGAACCTGGCGGAGATCCAATTGGTGCTCTGGGTGAGCGCGATGATGCGCGCGTCCGCGTATGGAATCAGCGCGCGGTGCAACGCCTCGATGGCGGCTTCCCACCGGTAGCCGGGCACGCTGACGGGGACAAGAGTCCGGGATCAGGGGCATGCCCATATCCCAGTGCCGTGGCGGGGCCGAGGCATCGGGTAGCCTGAAACGGTGAAAATTCTGGTCCTTGGTTCCGGTGCCCGCGAGCACGCCATCATCACCGCGCTGCTCCGTGAGGAGCCGCGGCCCAGCGTCGAGTGCGCCCCCGGCAACGCCGGAATCGCGGCCCAGGTGCCGGTTGTCGCTCTCGATCCGAACGACCCGGTCACCGTGACCGACTATGCGGTGCTGCACAGCATCGAGCTCGTCGTGATCGGTCCGGAGGCTCCGCTTGTGGCCGGTGTCGCCGACGCCCTGCGCGCCCGCGGCATCGCCGTGTTTGGGCCGGACAAAGCCGCCGCAGCCCTCGAAGGCAGCAAAACCTTCGCCAAACGCATCATGGATGCGGCCGGCGTTCCCACCGGCCGTGCCGTGCGTGCCGGCACCCTGGCCGAGGCCGAAACCGCCCTCGACGAGTTCGGCGCCCCCTACGTGGTCAAGGCTGATGGCCTCGCCGCGGGCAAGGGCGTGCTGGTCACCACTGACCGCGACGCCGCGATCAGTCACGCGACCTTCTGGCTCGAACACGGCAGCGTTTTGATCGAAGAATTTCTCGATGGCCAGGAGATTTCGCTCTTTCTGCTCAGCGACGGCGAGAACGTGCTGCCGCTCTCCCCCGCTCAGGACTACAAGCGCGCCCTGGACAACGACGCCGGCCCCAACACCGGCGGCATGGGCGCGTACTCCCCGCTGCCCTGGCTTGACGCCCAGTTCGGCAGCGAGAACGCGTTCGTCGACGAGATCATCGAAACCGTCGCGCTGCCGACCGTGCGCCAGCTCTCGGCCGAGGGCACCCCGTTCGTCGGCCTGCTCTACTGCGGCCTTATTTTGACGGATGCCGGCATTCGCGTCATCGAATTCAACGCGCGTTTCGGGGATCCAGAGACTCAGGTCGTGCTACCGCGCCTGGTCACGCCGCTCTCCGGGCTGCTGTTCGCCGCGGCGACCGGCCTGCTCGGCGGGCTGCCCCGGCCGGTTTTTTCGGCCGACGTGGCTGTCACCGTCGTTCTCGCGAGCGAAAATTACCCCCAAGAACCGCTCGTCGAGCGCGAAATCACCGGGCTCGACGCCGCCCTGGCCGTGGACGGCGTCACGATCGCGCACGCCGCGACCCGGCTCGACGGAGGCACCCTGGTATCAACCGGTGGCCGGGTGCTCAGCGTTGTCGCCGTCGGGGCCTCCTTCGCCGAGGCTCGCGCCCGCGCCTACGCGGCTCTCGGGCACGTGTCCCTGGCCGGCGCGCACTTTCGCACGGATATTGCTGCCCGGGTCGTCTGAGTCCCCGCGCCGATGCCGTCCCCACTCGCGCCGTGCATAACTCCTGCAATTTGCTGACGGGCGCCAGAACTTCCCCGTCTTTGCGGGGGCACCGCCCGCCGAGCAGATTTTCTGCAGGAGTTGTGTGCACTGGAGATGCGGGAGAATGAACGGGTGAGCCAATCTGAGCACGAGTCCCCCGCATCCGCTGCCGCCGTCCTTGACGGGTGGACGCTCGTCTACTCGGGCAAGGTGCGCGACCTCTACGTTGAATCAAGCGGTATCGAGACAGCGGATGCCGCCCCCTCCCTCGAGACAGCCTCACGTGTGCTCGTGGTCGCCAGCGACCGGGTGAGCGCCTTCGACCACGTGCTAGAGCCCGGCATCCCGGGCAAGGGCGAACTGCTGACCACCCTGAGCCTGTGGTGGTTCGACCGGTTGCGCGACGTTCCCAACCACCTCGTCGCCGACCATGAATTGGTCGGCAACTCGGTGCGCGAGCTGATTCCCGCCGCCGTGGCCGGTCGAGCCATGCTCTGCCGAACCCTCGACATGTACCCGATCGAGTGCGTCGTGCGCGGCTACCTCACCGGCAGCGGCTGGAAGGAATACCTCCAGTCTCAGTCGGTGTGTGGCATTGCGCTGCCGGCCGGCCTGCAGAACGGCGACCGACTGCCCGAACCCATCTACACTCCGGCGTGGAAGGCCCCGATGGGTCAGCACGACGAGAACATCTCCTTCGAGCGCACGGTCGAGCTCGTCGGCGCGCAGGTCGCCGCCGAGCTGCGTGACCTGTCGCTCGCCCTGTTCGCTACCGCCAGCGCGATCGCGGAACAGGCCGGCGTCATTCTCGCCGACACCAAGTTCGAGTTCGGCGCCGACCGGCAGACCGGGGTGACCGTGCTCGCCGACGAGGTGTTCACGAGCGACTCCAGTCGGTACTGGGACGCCGAAGCCTGGAAGACGGGCACCACGCCGGAGACCCGGATGGCGAGCTTCGACAAGCAGATCGTGCGCAACTGGCTCGCCGCGCACTGGGACGGCGCCGGCACCCCGCCGGTACTGCCGAACGAAATCGTCGAGCAGACCGCGGCCCGCTACCGCGAGCTGCTCGAGCGCCTGTCACTGGCCTGACCCGTCGCGGCGCTGAGGCGTCTGTCGGCGCACGACGCCCTGCGCGCCGCAACCGGCGTGGAAGCAGTCGGCGCAGCAGCAGTCGAGCCGGCCCGCAGTCGGCCCGCAGTCGGGGGGAGCATAACTGCGCGGATCGCGGAATAGCCCGGGCGACGCCTAAGTTGTGCCTGCTGTGACCCTAACTGCGAAAGATCTGCTGGCCGCCGACACCGGAATGGGCGCCGTGACCCTGCGCGTGGGCAGCCTCGACGCCATGATCGCGTACTACCGCGACATCGTGACCCTCGACCTCATCAGCCAGGACGGCCCCGTCGCCGTGCTCGGCCGCGGTCCTGTTCCGCTCGTCATTTTGCAGCACGCCCCCGAGCTCAGGGCCGCCGAACCACGCTCGGCCGGGCTGTACCACACGGCCATTCTGTTCGACACGCAGGCCGACCTCGCCGCTGCGGTGTACTCGATCGGCACGAAATCCCCCGAAACGTTCACCGGCAGCGCGGATCACCTGGTCAGCCAGGCCTTCTACTTCACCGACCCGGAGGGCAACGGCATCGAGTTGTACTGGGACCGCGATCGCACACTGTGGAGCTGGACCCACGGCCAGGTCGAAATGGCCTCGCTCTACCTCGATCCGAACGCATTCATTTCGGAGCATATGTCGGAGCGGCCGAGCACGGGACACGCGATCGTCGGCCACGTGCACCTCTCGGTTGGCGATGTCGCCAGTGCCCGCGAGTTCTACGTGAACCGACTCGGCTTCGAGGCGACCGCGAACTTCGGCCCCTCCGCCCTGTTCGTCTCGGCCGGCGGCTACCACCACCACATGGCCATGAACACCTGGGAGAGCTCGGGCAGCGGCAAGCGCCGCCTGGCCCTCGGTCTGGGCGAGGTCAGCATTATCGTGCCCAGCACTGACGACGTGGGTGCCCTCAACGAGCGCCTGGACCACTACAACGTCGACACCCGTCACGACGGGCAGACCCTCCGCTTCGACGACCCCTGGGCCAACCTCATCCACGTGCGCGCGGCGGATATCGCTGAAACTCCAGGTGCCCCCGCATCCGCCACGGACCCCGTCGCCACGCCGTAACTTCCCGGAGAGCAACGAGCGGCGCTTCCGGTGAAGTTCAGCGGGCGGCGCGGGCCGCCCGCCGGGTGAGGCCGTGCACGGTCGCCTGGTAGTCCTTCACGTTGAGCGGGCGACCGGGCAGCTTCGGCCGGGGCACATCCGCCGCACGCAGGCCGTCGAGCACGATCGACAGCTGACGCCGCCACTGACCGGCGTAGCCGTCGCCGAGACTGCCGAGCGATCCGACCATCGTGACGAGCACGGCGAGATCGACCGCGTCGACGTCGCGGCGCAGGGTGCCGTCCTTCTTCGCACGAGCGACCAGGCTTGCGATGAAGCCGTCGAACTCGGCGGCCGGCCGTGCCGACGGGTCGAGCTGGGCCATGCGCCGCAGTATCGGCGGCAGCGACGGGTCAGCGACCAGCCATTCGGCGACCCGCTCGGTGTAGACGACGAGCGCGTCCCACGGTGTGGGCGCGGCCTCGATTTCGCCGCGCACCGCGTGTAACTCCGCCAAGGCCAGGTCGTAGAGGGTGCGCACCAGATCGTCTCTGGTCGCAAAATTGCGGTACAGGGTAGCCACGCCGACCTCGGCCTGGCGGGCGATCTCTTCGAGCGATGCGTCGACGCCGTGCTGCGCGATCAGAGCGCGCGCGCTGATGATGAGACGGTCGCGGTTCAGCCGGGCGTCGCGGCGACGCGGCGGCGTGCTTCGCTCGGCAGCCGAGGCAACCGGTACGCCATCCTGGGGCTTTCGGGTCGGCGAGGTCATGCGGTCCAGTCTAGAACTTCGCCCTGTGCGCTTCGCCCCCGGTGTTGCGCCCGCCGCCGCAACGTGCGCACAATTTGAACAAGCCGAACGGAACCCATGACCCTCAAAAACAACACCCGCGAGTTCGACCCCGAGATCGTCACCGATTTTCGAGAGAAGATGAGCTATGGGACCTACCTTGACCTTCCCGTTCTGCTCGCTGCGCAGAATCCGGTCAGCGTTCCGGAACACCACGATGAGCTGTTGTTCATTATTCAGCACCAGACCACCGAACTGTGGCTCAAGCTCATGCTGCATGAGCTTCGCGCAGCCATCGAAGCGCTGCGCCAGGATCAACTCGCGCCGGCCCTCAAAGGCGTTGCCCGGGTCAAACACATCCAGCGCACACTGACCGAGCAGTGGTCGGTGCTCGCCACCCTCACCCCGACTGAATACGCGCAGTTTCGGCACTTTCTCGGTAATTCGAGCGGGTTTCAGTCGTACCAGTACCGTGCGGTCGAATTCGCCCTGGGCAACAAGAACCGCCGCATGCTGACGGTCTTTGAAGCGGATGCCCCGGCTCACGCCCTGCTGACCGACATGCTCGAGGCGCCGAGCCTGTACGACGAATTTCTCCGTTACCTGCACCGCGCGGGCTTCGACATTCCGGCCGCCATCCGGGGCCGCGACGTCACCGAGGCCTGGACGTTTCACCCCGAACTCGTACATACTTTTCGCGGAATATACGAGAACGCGTCCCAGAATTGGGCCGCCTACGAGGCCTGCGAAGAACTGGTCGACCTTGAAGACAACTTTCAGCTCTGGCGCTTTCGCCACTTGAAGACCGTGCAGCGCATTATCGGTATGAAGCACGGCACCGGCGGTTCGAGCGGCGCGGCCTTTCTGCAAAAGGCCCTCGAGCTCACGTTCTTTCCGGAGCTGTTCGCGGTGCGCACGGAGATCGGAGCGTGACCGGCCAGTCCGTTCATGGGCACTTTCTGCACGGGCGGGGCGCGGTCTATCGGGGCTTTCTCGACGCCCACGTGCACCTGGCCCTGATTGATCCGGGCCAGCTGGTCGACGGCGGCATCGCCCGAGTGATCGACCTCGGCGGCTGGCTGCCGAACGGCAAACGCGAAGACATGCCAGATGTGGCATATGCCTACCAATTCCTCACGGCGCCGGGCGGCTACCCGCGCCAGGCTGGTTGGGCCGAACCCGGTTGGTGCCGGGAGATTGCAACAGCCGCGGATGCTGCGGCGGCGGTCGATTTACAGGCCGCGGCGGGGGCATCCGTTTTGAAGGTCACGCTGAATGCCGTGGCCGGTCCGGTGTTGAATGCCGAGGCACTGACCGCGGCGGTCGATCGGGCCCACGAATGCGGGCTGCCGGTCGTGGCGCACGCCGAGGGCGCCGGGCAGGCCGATCGGGCCTTCGCCGCGGGAGTCGATGCGTTCGCGCACACGCCGTTTTCGGAGCGCCTCGCCGACGATCTGGTGACGGCGATGGCGGCCAGCATGACCTGGATCAGCACCCTGGACATTCACGGCTGGGGCTCAGCCACCGACGAATTCGACGTTGCCAGTGACAATCTGAGTCGATTTCATTCCGCAGGCGGGCGAGTGCTGTACGGCACCGACCTCGGCAACGGGCCGCTCCCGCTCGGCATCAACCGTCGCGAGATCAGCGCCCTGCTCGGCGCCGGGCTGACCCCCGACGACGTGTTGGACGCCCTGTGCCCGCGCTTACCGCTCGGTCTGGCCCTCGCTGACACGCGGGTGACCTTCATTCCCGGCGAGCGCCCACGCGATCCAGACGAATTCACCGAGTGGCTCGGCAGCGCCCGCGCCCTCACCCACTCAGAACTCGAGGTACTCGAATGACGCCCACCCTTGCCGGAGCAACCGGCCTGGACGCCCAACTCACCTTTGCGCGCCGAATGGACCGCATCGACGGCCTGGCGCACTACCGCGGCCGTTTTCTCGGCACCGACGCCGACCCCGAGACCGCCAACCCCCGTTCTTATCTCGACGGCAACTCGCTCGGCCGCCCACTGCGGGCGAGCGCCGAACGCATCGCCGACTTTCTGCAGCAGGACTGGGGTACGCGACTCATTCGCGGCTGGGACGAGCAGTGGATGGAGTTGCCCCTGCAGATCGGCGACGACCTCGGCCGGGCTTGCCTCGGCGCGGCCGCCGGGCAGGTGTTCGTCGGCGACTCGACGACCGTACTGCTCTACAAACTTGCCCGCGCCGCGGTGGATTCACGTCCCAACCGCACCGAAATCGTGCTTGACAGCGACAACTTTCCCACCGACCGCTACATTCTCGAGGGCATCGCGCGGGAGCGTGGCCTCACGCTGCGCTGGATCGACTCCGATCCGGAGGGTGGCGTCACGGCCGAACAGGTGCGCCAGGTCGTAGGGTCACAGACCTCGCTGGTGCTGCTCAGCCACGTCGCCTACCGTTCCGGTTACCTCGCCGACATGAGGGCGATCACCGCCATCGCCCACGAACACGACGCCCTCGTGCTCTGGGACCTGAGCCATTCGGTCGGCTCGGTTCCGGTGCAGCTCGACCTCTGCGACGTCGACCTCGCGGTCGGCTGCTCCTACAAGTATCTGAGTGGCGGGCCCGGCGCGCCGGCCTTCGGGTACGTCAAGAGTGACCTGCAGGATGTGCTGACCCAGCCAATTCAGGGCTGGATGGGAACGCAGGACATCTTTGAAATGGGGCCGGGGTATCGGCCGGCCACCGGCATCCGTCGATTCATGAGCGGAACGCCCGCCGTGCTGGGCATGCTCGCGATGCAGGACACGATTGCCATGCTCGACGAGGCGACGATCGAATCGGTGCGCGCGAAGTCGGTGGCGCTGACCGAGTTCGCGATCACCCTCGTCGACGAGTGGCTCGCGCCGATGGGCGTCACCGTGGCATCGCCGCGGGAACAGACGCATCGCGGCGGGCACGTGACGATCAACCATCCGCTCATGCGTCAGGTGACCAAGATTCTGTGGGATAACGATGTGATTCCCGACTTTCGCGCCCCAAACGGGCTGCGGCTCGGGTTGGCTCCGCTCAGCACGAGCTTCGTCGAGACCTACGACGGCGTGGCCGCCGTACGCGACGTGCTGCGCGGCATTCTGCTCGGCCAAAGCGGGCTGAGCCAGTAGACCGGCGGGCCCGGTCGGGCTCGACCTGTAGAATTGTAGCGATTTGCCACGACTAATAGCCCCAGACTGTATGCGGAGTGCCCTGTGCCAACGATCGTCGTCGAAGTAATGCCCAAGGCTGAGTTGCTTGACCCCCAGGGCAAGGCCGTCGCCGGCGCCCTCGGTCGCCTCGGTCAGACCCAATCAGCGCTGGCCAACGTCACCGGCGTGCGCGTCGGCAAGCGCTTCGAGATTTCCCTCGACGGTGAAGCGGATGCCACGACCCTCGCCGCCGTGCGCGAGCTCGCCGACACCGTGCTCTCCAACTCCGTGATCGAGGATGTCGTCGGCATCCACGTGCAGGACGCCCCCTCGTCAGCGGTCGCCTGATGCGGATCGGCGTCGTCACCTTTCCCGGCTCGCTCGATGATCGTGACGCTGCGCGCGCGATTCGTCTCGCCGGCGCCGACGCTGTAGCCCTCTGGCACGGCGACCACGACCTGCACGGCGTCGACGCCATCGTGCTGCCCGGCGGATTCAGCTACGGCGATTACCTGCGGGCCGGCGCCATCGCAAGCCTTTCGCCGATCATGACCGAGGTCATCGACGCGGCCAACAAGGGCATGCCGGTGCTGGGAATCTGCAACGGATTCCAGATGCTCACCGAGGCCCACCTGCTCGACGGCGGACTTATTCGCAACGACAAGGGCCGCTTCATCTGCCGGGACCAGGGCTTGCGCATCGAGAACAACGCGAGCGACTGGACCAACGGTTTCGAAGCCAACGCCGAAATCGTCATTCCGCTCAAGAACGGCGAGGGCTCGTTCATGGCCTCGGCCGAGACCCTCAAAATGCTCGAGGGTGAAAGCCGAATCGTAGCTCGCTACCTCGGAAACCCGAACGGGTCACTGAACGACATTGCCGGCGTGACCAACGCCCGCGGCAACGTCGTCGGCCTCATGCCACACCCCGAGCACGCCGTCGAGGCCGGCTTCGGGCCCGACACCGACGCGGCGATGGCCAGCGGTATTGACGGCCTCACGTTCTTCACCTCGGTCATCGCGCGGACGCTCGTCGGCGCGTAGCCGCGCTGCGTCGGTTCGGCCAGATAGCCGCGCCCGCGCTCGCCTCATCACGTCCGGGCGCGGCATCCGCTTGGCGAGGCATCCGCTTGGCGAGCCGGGCAGCTAGCCGTTGGCGGCGATGGCGGCGACCGCGGCCAGGGCGAGGCCCATGCCGGCGACCTGCCAGCCGCCGACCCGTTCCTTGAGTACGAGCACCGCGAGCAACACGGTCACGGCCGGGTAGAGCGCCACGAGTACCGACACCAGCGACAGCAGGCCACCCTGCAGCGCGTAGAGCAGCGCGATCGTGGCAATGACGTCGAGCGTCGCCACGACTACGGCGAGGCCGAGAATCGCCAGCGGCGGCCTGCCCAACTGCCGGGTTCCAGTCGCCACCGCGATGACGATAACGGATGCCACGGTGCGCGCCACCACCAGCGGCCACAGCCCGGTGCCGACCTCAATCTCGTTGGTGAAGATAAAACTCAAGGCGAAGCAGACGCCGGATCCCACCGTAAACCAGGCCACCCGGCGGGTGAACCGCGGAGCATTGGCCCCGGAGACGGTGTGGTCTTCGACCCCCTTCGGCTCGCGGCTCACCATGATCACCGCGACGATCGCCAGCGCAATTCCGGCGTAGGAGATGCCCGAGGGCCGCTCCCCGATCAGCACTCCCACAATGACCGGAATTCCGGCGACGATCACGGCGGTAAGCGGCGACACCACGCTCATCGGCCCCTCGGCGAGGGCGATGTAGAACCACCACATGGCCAGGGCCATCACCACGCCGGACGCCGCGCCGAACAGCATCGACCGCCAGGAGAACTCGCCGCCGACGAACGCGGCAGAGACGGCGATAATCAGGGCCGAGATCGGATACGACAGGAGGACGACCCGGAGTGCGGCCACCCGGCGGGACGCGATGCCGCCGAGAAAGTCGCTCATACCATAGGCCGCGGCCGAAACGAGGGCGAGCACGACCCCGATCATGCCGCAGCCGGGCGGTTAGGGCGGGGCGAAAGCGTGCGCATGGGTTCACCGTAGCAGCGGCCGGGTACGGCGATGCGCATCCACTTGTAGCGCCCGAACTTGCTGACCAGCCAGCCGGTACCGATCGAGCTGATCGGCAGCGCGGCCATCATCGGGATCATCAGGAACCCGGCCTCGGTTGCGCCACTGCAAATTTCTAGTTATGCATGTTTCTTGGCGAACGCTCAGGCGTGCCCGCCGGGGGTTGTTCAGCTGCGGCTGCGACGATGGGAATGCCCCTCCCCTGCCCTGAGTTGAAAGTCACCATGACCCCGCGCCTGCTGTTTCGTTCCGTCGCCATTGCCGAAGCCATTACCTGGGCGCTGCTGCTCACCGGGATGTTCCTGAAATATGTCCTGCAGGTCGGGGAGCTCGGGGTGCAGATCGGCGGGTTCCTGCACGGCCTCGTTTTCATCGCCTTCGGCCTGACGGCCGGGTTCGTCGGCGTCAACCAGCACTGGGGCCCGAAGCTCACCGCGATCGCCATGGTCACCGCGATCGTTCCGTTCGTCACGATCTCCCTCGACCGCGGGCTGGAGAAGAAGGGTCTGCTGGACGGCGATTGGCGCCGTACTCGCACCGATGATCCCCGCGATCAGACCGGGGTGAGCGCCCTGCTCCGCTGGGTGCTGGCCCGCCCGGTGCTGCTCGTGACAGCCATGGCGGTCGCCCTGATGTCGATCATGGCAACGCTGCTCACGCTCGGCCCGCCCGGCGGCGCCAGCTAGCCTCCCCCTCAATACGGATTCAATGGGGACGAGGCCCGTTCACAGCGATGGAGCGAAACGGCGGGGCAGGTCAGCCTAGAGTAGCGGGCTGCTGCGGGGTGATTCCGACGCGGGGGTAGCGGGTGGTGGCGGCGAGCAAGAGGGCAGAATCCGCTTTCACGAGGGGAAACGTCGTCCCCACCAGTGCCGAAAACGGATGCCGATGCCAGCCGCCGCTCAGATAGGTCACCGCCTGCTGCAGATCGGCCGGCGTGTAGTTGTGCACACCGCGCAGCGTAATCAGGCGGCGCACCATCGACTCCGGGTCGAGCAGCACCGGCTCCCCCGGCGAAACGCTCCCGACCAGCACGACGACTCCGCCGATGCCGATCAGATCGATGACGGTTTGCACCGCCGTTTGGGCACCGCTCAGTTCCAGCGCGATCGTCGGCTCGGCCGCACCGGCATCCTGCAGCGCGGCGAGAACGCTCGCCACCCCGGTCGGCGACTCGCCGGGCGCACTCGGGTCTGCAACGGCGGCCGCTCCGAAAGCCAGCGCGAGCTGGCGCCGCGCAGCATCCGGGTCGCTCACGACCACGCGGGCACCGGCATCCGTCGCCATGGCGCAGGCCGTCAACCCGAGCATCCCCGCACCGGTTACCAGCACCGTGGCTCCGGCCAGCGGCACCAAAGCGGATGCCGCAGCCAGCGCGGCGACGACCGTCGCGGTCGCGCAGGAGGCCGGCGCGAGCACCGACGCCGGAACCTGCTCGTCCACCACCACGATCGCCGTGCCGGCATGCACCTGGACGTGGGTGGCGAAGCCGCCGCTGAGTTCCCAGCCCCGCTGCATCCGTTCGTGGCCGTAGGTGGCCAGCTCGAGGCATTTCTGCGGGACTCCGCGGCGGCAACGGGGGCACGTTCCACAGCTCACGGTGACCGACCACACCACGCGCTGCCCCACCCGCAGAGGTATTCCATTTGCGGCATATGCCGGGTCGCCGGTCGCGACGATGCGACCGACCTGCTCGTGGCCGAGCACGAGCGGCTTCGCGGCCGGGCGGTGCCCCAGCGCCGTGTGCACGTCGGAGCCGCAGACGGTCGCCAACTCGACCTCGACCAGCACGTCGCCGGGACGCAGCAGCACTCCCGGCACCGCCACGCACTCCAGCGGCAGGCCTGCTCCCAACCAGACCATCGCCTCGGCGGTGCGCGGCAGCACGATCTCGCGGCCGAGCCGGTAGCCGCTCACCGGCAGTCCATCCCCGGCAGCGGTCGCCAGCATCCCGTCCGTCGACGGTGGCCTCGAGTGCGGGTCCGTTTTCGACATGACTACTCGATCGTTTCCTCACGCAGGCCGAGCAGCTCGGCGAGGTCGGCCACGCTGTCAATGACCACGTCAGCTCCGGCATCCTCCAGGGTCTCGGTGTCATGGGTACCGGTGCGCACGCCGACCACGAGTCCAGCGCCCGCACTCAGCCCGGAGAGCATGTCGCTGGCGGTGTCTCCCACGACGACCATCGCCGCGACGCTGGACGTACCGGTGCGTAATAAGGCGGTGAGCGGCAGGTCAGGATAGGGGCGGCCGCGACCGGCTTCGGCCGGGCACAGGCTCACATCGATCAGATCGCTCCAGCCCAGGGCGTCAATCAGCGTGTCCTGGGTCGCGCGGGAGAAACCGGTGACCAGGGCAATTTTCAGGCCGTTGTCGCGCAGCTCCTGAAACAGGTCGGACGTACCATCGATCGCGCTCACCCCGACCCGCTCGACGAGTTCACCGTAGGCGGTTTCAAAGGCTTCCGTGGCTGCCAGGGCATCCTCTTCGGAGTCGGTCAGTTCGCGAAAGACATCCAGCTTGGACTGGCCCATGGTTTCACGCACAAAGGCGACGGCCTCTTCCAACGCGTCGGCGGTGTCGGCGATGCCGCTGCGTTGCGCTGCCAGCACAAACGCCCGCTCGACGAGTCCGTTGTCGCTCACTGTGGTTCCGGCCATGTCGAAAACGACGAGTTCAACCTCGACGTCGTCCGGTTCGAAATCATCGAGGTCGAGGTCGAGGTCTGAGTCCAGGTCGGGAGAGAGCGGTGCGGTACTCATGAAATGCCTTTCAGAGAGGTGATCGCAGACAGTGGAAATGACGTGCTCGCCGAGACCGGTCGTCACACCGATTCCGATCGTGGCCGATGCCAGCGCGGCCAGGACGTTCTGCAACGCTAGGCAGACCACGCCAACAGCCAAGGCGACCCGGGTAACCGGCAGGTGAACGCGCCATGGCAATTGGGCTCCGTGACACCCGGTCACCGCGCCACCTGCCGGCGAACGCGCCAGCTACACCTGGCGCCGAGATCGACACTTTCGTGACATGCACAGTTTCGCGCCAGCCCCGAGCGGTACGGTGAACCGCCGCACCCGATCAAAGGAGATCCCCGTGTTCACGAGCCCCTACGCTCCGGTCGAGATTCCCAACCTGAGCATTTTCGATTTTCTGTTCGGCGATTTGACCGAGGCCGAGCTCGAGCGCACCGCGGTGATCGACGGGGCCACGGGCGAGGCACTCAGCTATCGCACCCTGGTCGACCAGATCACCCGAGTGGCTGGCTCTCTCGCCGCCCAGGGCGTCGGTCCCGGCACGGTCATCGGCCTGCTCTGCCCCAACACACCAGAGTTCACCGCCGTCTTCCACGGTATTCTGCGCGCCGGCGCCACGGTCACCACCATCAATTCGCTCTACACCCCTGACGACATCCAGCGTCAGCTGGCCGACTCCGGCGCGACCTGGCTTGTGACCGTCTCGCCACTGCTGCCCGGCGCCAAGGCTGCAGCCCACGCCGCTGGCATTCCCGACGAGCACATCGTGGTGATCGACGGCGAGCCGGGGCATCCGTCGCTGGCTGATTTGCTGGCAGCGGATGCCGCAGCGCCGGTCGTGACCATCGTCCCGGCCACGCACGTGGCCGTTTTGCCGTACTCCTCGGGCACGACAGCGGCGCCGAAGGGCGTCATGCTCAGCCACCGCAACCTGGTCGCGAACGTGCAGCAAGCGCGGGACCTGATCGGCGTCGTGCCCGAAGACAGGGTGCTCGCACTGCTGCCGTTCTACCACATCTACGGAATGACGGTTCTGCTCAACCTCGCCTTCAAACAGCGGGCCGCCCTCGTCACGATGGCGAAGTTCGACTTCGTCGAATTTCTACGAATGATTCAGGATCATCGCTGCAGCTACGTGTTCATCGCGCCGCCGATTGCGGTCGCCGTGGCGAAGCATCCGCTCGTCGAAAGCTACGACCTGTCGAGCGTGCACACGATCCTCTCCGGCGCTGCACCGCTCGACGGCACCCTCGCCGCGGCCGTCGCCGCCCGGCTGGACTGCCGCATTCTGCAGGGCTACGGTATGACCGAGGTCAGCCCGGTGAGCCACCTGATTCCGATCGACGCGCCGCACCTGTCGCGCGCCTCGGTCGGGGTGACCGTGCCGAACATGGACTGCAAGCTCATGTCGACCGAAACCGGCGAGGAGATCGAGGTGCCCGCAGCGGGGGTGAGTGAGCCTGGCGAGTTGCTCGTGCGCGGCCCCAACGTGATGCTCGGCTATCTGAACAACGAGCAGGCCACCCGCGAGACCATCGACACCGACGGTTTTTTGCACACCGGCGACATCGCCACGGTGAGTGCGCTCGGCGAGGTGACCATCGTCGACCGCAGCAAGGAGCTGATCAAGTACAAGGGCTACCAGATCGCGCCGGCCGAGCTCGAGGCGCTGCTGCTCACCCATCCGCGCATCAAGGATGCGGCCGTGATCGGGGTAGCGGATGCCGACGGCCAGGAAATTCCCAAGGCCTTCGTCGTCACCGTGGCTGAGTCGGCGGTCACGGCCGAGGAGGTCATGGCCTTTGTCAGCGAGCGGGTAGCCCCGCACAAGAAGGTGCGCGCGGTCGAGTTCATCGAGCTGATTCCGAAGTCGGCCTCCGGCAAGATTCTGCGTAAGGACCTTCGCGCGCGGGAGCGTGCCGCGATGCTTCAGTAGGACGACGCCCCGGCGGTGAAGATGGATGCGGCGGCCTGAGCGGCCGGGCCCCTGTTCGGTCACAGCGATCCCCGACCTCTCGGCCACCCGGCGGGAGCCGGCGAGGTGCAAACCCTCGCCGGTGAATCCACACGATGCCTGTCGGTGCCGGGCCGAAGTGGATAGTGTGAATTGTGGCTTCCCGACTTCCCGCACGGGTGTGGCTTCCCGCCGACACCGCCCTGTGGACAACCTGTCATATCGTGTCCGATGTGGTGAAGAAGCGACCGATAAAATCGCACATCCAAACGCTGTTTCCGTTGTCGCCCGGCGTGACGGCGCTGACCATGGGCGGGCTCCTCGTCGACGCGTTCTACGCCGCCGGAGACGGTTCGTACGCACAATCCAGGTCCTTCGCCTTTGGAACAGGCCTGTTTGGCCTCGCTCTCGCAGCCGGCACTCTGGCGGTGAGAGCCGCCGGCAACTCGAATGCGCGCAACCGTGCGGCAGCGGATGCCCAAATGGCGTGGCGCCCACTGTTTGGCGGAACCATCTTCGTCACCACACATGGCTTCTACCTGCAGACGAGGGAGGGGCTATTTGAGTGGACCTGGGACTCCATCGACCTCATGCAGCTGGTCGGCTACAACTGCCTGATCTTGCAGGGCCGGTCGAGCACTGGACCGATTACGTGGCGCGTCAACTCGGAGTGGGCGGAGCTCGTGTTTGCGCTCTGGGCTCTCGCGCGGCATCCGTCTCACCCGCAATTGCAGGACGGCTCATGGCTGCCGGCCAACTGGCTCGAATGGGCAACTCATCAGGGCTATCGACCGCACCTGGACCGGCCCCAAATCAGCGGCTAATGAGCGTCAGCGGTTGGCCGCTGATGCGCGAGGGAGCGTGCCTTTAGACATGCGGGCAGGTCAATTCGCGCTGACGGGAATGCCACCCATCAGCACCGTCATCAGCAGGATCACCCAGAGCGCCGGGAGCACCGACACCACGTTCAGCACCAGCGCCACGATCGCCAGGCGCTTGGGACGATTCTTCATCGCGATGGCGACGACGGCCGCGGCTGCGCCGATCGTCAGAATGGGGACGTAGATGGCGTAGAGCGACAGCGGCCCGACAATGAACATGAACTCGGAGCCGGTCCGGATCGGCTGGGCGAACCCGATCGCGGTGGAAATGAATATGGTCAAGGCTCCGGCGATCCAGAACCAGAACGCCATCAGCGCGACGATGCTGCGACGATGCTGCGACGAGGCGCTCTCTCGGCGACCTCAGCTGGAATGACGGGTGGATCGGCACTGCTCATGATTTCCCCTTAAACCGGGAATGGTCACATCCCCTCCCGCCAGCCTAGAGTCCCGCCAGATTCGGTCCCTCCCGCAAAACAGGTCAGCGCTCGAGCCTCGGGGCGGTGCCGGCGAGATTCACGACGGCCTGTATCGCGGCGTGGTCCGACGGCCAGTCGCCCTCAAAATGCGTCACGTTAATGGCAGCCTTCAGCACGGTGGCGCTGGGCGTGACGAGGAGCCAGTCGATGCGTTTGAGATTGCGCCGCGGAAGGCGGTAGTTCAGAAACGTTCCCCACTCTTCGGTGAGGCGTTCTTCTGCTGTTTTCCAGGTATCCAGCAGCAGGCCCTGACCGGTGATCCGGTCAAAGGGGGCGGTATTCGCATCCGTGTTGAAATCGCCGGTCACGATAGTGGGCAGCATCGATGCAGCCACGATTCGTCGAACCGCGTCGGCGGATCTCAGCCGCGAGGTGCGGGAGCGGTGGTCAAAGTGAGTGTTCACGACCTGAAAATCGATGCCGGTGGCGATATCGTGAAAGAGCGCGTCGACGACGACCCGCGGAGTGTGATTACCCCACGAGGTGGATCCCGGCTGCGTCGGTGTGTCGGAGAGGGCCGTCTGCTTCCACTCAAGCACGCTCAGTCGACGGGAATCGTAAAAGATCGGACAGCCTTCCCCGCCCTTGTTGGATTCTCGGCCATAACCGATCGAGCGGTAACGGTCGCCAAGCGCGTGACGCACAAAGTTTGCCTGGTCGAACAGTGCTTCCTGCACACCGATCAGCGCGGGCTGTTCCGCCGCGAGCAGGCGTTTCAGCAGGGGCCGGCGGCGCACCCACCGATCGGGGCTGCGCGCGTTGAGATGCGGCAGGCGTCGACGGATGTTGAAACTCATGACATGCAGATCCGGCGCGGCGACGGGGCCGACGAGTGCGCTGTCTGTCATTGAGGCAGTCTATGGTCGCGCTCGGCGTGGCATTCCACAAAGCCGCAACCGACGCTATCGATGGCCACTGGAGGAGTAAGTTTCTCCCCCAAAACGGGGGTCAGACCGGTTGCGATTTTCCCGGCACTGATGGTCATTCAGCAACGTTCCGCACCCGTCGATGAGGCGGTCTTCTGCGGGATCCCTGGCATCCAGCATCGGCGCGTAAAGAGAGCTGCCGCTCGTCTCCCAGGAGACACGATGGCGAGCTTTGACTATCGCGACGGACATCAGCCGTGACACACTGCGATAGTACGAATGTTCTGCACATGTTCACCCGACGTAAACAAACGACGGTCGCATGTGCACACAGCACATACTGACTCAGCGTTGCGTCGGCGATCCTGACACGCGCTTTCACTGCAGAAAGACAAGCTCTTGATCAAGTACTTGATACGTCGCTTCGCCGGCTGGATGCTCATGATCGTGGTCGCGACGACTTTGACTTACTTCTTGGCCTGGGGATTTCTTGACCCGCGCAACAACTACGTTGGACGTCGCCCACCCCTGTCAGAGGACCAGATAGTCCAACTGCTCCAACCGCGAAACCTCAGCGATACCGTTCCGCTCCTGGAGCGTTGGTGGAGCTGGTTCTCCGGCATCATCTTCCGCTGGGATTGGGGAGTAAGCCCGGTCGGCCAGTCGGTGAATGATCAAGTGGCCTATCGCATGTGGGTGAGCGCAGAGCTCGTACTCGGCGCCACGATACTCGCCACCGTCTTGGGGATTGCTCTCGGCGTGTACACCGCGTCCAGACAGTACAAGATTGCCGACCGCATCGGTCAGGCCACCTCGATCGTCACGATGAACATCAATATCGTCGTGGCGGCTCTCGGAATCGTGCTCCTGGCGATCGGTTTCAACAACATGGTGGGAACGACGGTGTTCTTCGTCACCGGCTCGGCGAGTCCGGATGTTACGGGATTCTTCCCCATTACCATTGACGCCCTGCAGCATCTTATTTTGCCGACCGTCGCACTCGTGATCATTGGCTATGCCGGCACCCATTTCCTTCAGCGTTCACTGCTGCTCGACAATATCAACGCCGACTACGTGCGCACCGCCCGCGCCAAGGGCCTGACGAAGGCGCAGGCCATTCGCAAGCACGCGCTGCGCACCTCGCTCATTCCGGTCGCAACACAGGTGGCGTTCACAATCCCCACCGTTTTCATGGGTGCGATCCTCACCGAGTCGATTTTCGGATGGAATGGCATGGGCCGCTACTTTCTCGAAACCATTTCAAAGAATGACATCCATGGAACCGTCGCGATTGCCGCGTTTGGCGCGGTTCTGACCGCGATCGGAGCGCTGCTCGCCGACATCGCCGTCGTTGTTCTCGATCCGAGAGTGCGGGTGAGCTGAGATGCCCAGGAATTCAATCCAACCGGCCGTCGGACCAGAGACCACTGCTATTCGGCTACCCCGAAAACGGATGTCGAAGTGGGAGCTCTACTCCAGGCGTTTTCGGCGCAATCGTCCGGCGGTCGCGGGCCTGGTGATCTTCGCCGTTCTCGTGCTGTTCGCGCTCGTTGCTCCCCTGCTTGCGCGCTACGACCACATTGAGCTCGATTTTCTCAATATCGGTGAGCCGCCGAGCGGCGAACACTGGTTTGGCACCACGAGCGCGGGCAACGACACCTTCGCCCAGGTGGCAATCGGCCTGCAACGCTCACTCATGATTGCCGTCGCAGTCTCGGTGGGAACCACGGTGATTTCTGCAGTGGTTGGCACCGCGGCCGCATACTTCAGCGGCATGTTCGAGCGGCTCACACTGCTGCTCATTCATTTCCTGATGGTCGTGCCCACATTCCTGCTTCTGGCAATGTTCTCCAACGACTCCGGCGGAGACTGGCGCATTATTTCGCTCATCATGATTCTCATCGGGTGGTTCTTCCCCGCTCGGGTGATCTGGACGATGGCTCTCTCACTGCGTGAACGAGAGTATGTGCACGCCGCCCGCTACATGGGCGTGCCGGGTATGAAGATCGTGCTGCGCCACCTGCTGCCCAACATCGGTTCGCTTCTGGTGATCAACTTCACTCTTGGTGTGGTTGCCGCGGTGATGATCGAGACCGGTCTGTCGTTCCTCGGCTTCGGTGTCAAGATCCCTGATGTCTCGCTCGGCTCACTGATTGGCTCCGGGGCAAACACCATCACCAGCGCACCGTGGTTGTTCTATTTTCCAGCCGCCGCGCTCACGCTACTCACGGTCTCGATGGCCCTCGTCGCTGACGGCCTGAGGGACGCGCTCGACCCGACTTCGGCCGCTGGAGGGCGAGCATGACCAACCCACTCCTTTCTGTTCGCGACCTCAAGGTCAGTTTCCCCTCGGAGACGGGCACGGTCGACGCCGTACGCGGCATCTCGTTCGACCTCAAGGCGGGTCGCACACTCGGCGTTGTCGGCGAGTCCGGTTCGGGCAAGTCGGTCACGTCGCTGGCGATCATGGGGCTGCTGGACGAGAACGTCAGGGTCTCTGGCTCAATCACTTTCGACGGCCAGGAGCTACTGGGCAAATCTGACAAGCAGCTCTCCGCGATCCGGGGCAATGGTTTGGCGATGATCTTTCAAGACCCGCTGTCGTCGCTCACCCCGGTCTTCAGCATTGGTGACCAGCTTATTGAGGCGCTCACCGTTCATCGCAAGCTCTCGAAGCGTGCAGCGTGGGCTCGTGCCGTCGAACTGCTCGAGACCGTTGGGCTTCCCAATCCCGAACGGCGCATGAAGTCCTTCCCCCACGAGTTCTCTGGCGGGATGCGCCAACGAGTGGTGATTGCGATCGCGATGGCCAACAAGCCGAAACTTATCATCGCCGACGAGCCGACAACCGCCCTCGATGTGACGATCCAGGCCCAGATTCTCGACCTGATCGCCAAAGCCCAGAGCGAGACCGGTGCCGCCGTCATCATGATCACTCACGACATGGGGGTCGTCGCCAAAACCGCGGACGATGTGCTGGTGATGTATGCGGGCAGGCCGGTCGAGAAGGCCCCCGTGCACGAGCTCTTCCACCGCACGCGCATGCCGTACTCCATTGGTCTCCTTGGCGCGATCCCCCGGGTCGACAAGGCCGAAAAACAGCCCCTTGTACCGGTCAAGGGAAACCCGCCGCTGCTGATCAATCTTCCGGATGCGTGCCCCTTTGCGGCGCGCTGTCCGATCGTTATCGATGCCTGTCATTCGCGCGAACCTGACCTCGTGGCCGTTGGCAACGACGAGGCGGGCGAACACCACGCTGCGTGCATCCGTTCACACGAAATTACCGACGGTGGCCTCATCGATGGGCACCCAGTGTTTCCCGTGCCAGATATCCCCGAGCGCGCTCTGGCGGGCGTGCCCCGTGAGGATCGGCCGGTGACACTCGAAGTACGCAATTTAACCAAGACCTTTCCCCTGATGAAGGGGGCCTTCCTGAAACGCAAGGTTGGGGAGGTCCATGCAATCCGTGGAATATCGTTTGACATCCGTGAGGGCGAGACGATGGCGATCGTCGGCGAATCGGGTTGCGGCAAGACCACGACGCTGCTGCAAATCATGGATCTGGTCGAACAGGTCGATGGCGACATCCTCCTCGGCGGGACCAGCGTCGCCGATGTGCGTCGCGGTCACGCCGAGCGCACCCTGCGGCGTGACATCCAGATCGTGTTTCAAGACCCGATGGGCGCCCTCGACCCGCGCATGACGGTGGCCGATATCATCGCCGAGCCGTTACGTGCGATCGGAACCAAGAAAGCTGAGGGCGAAAGCCGGGTCGATGAGCTGATGGACCTGGTCGGCCTCGACCCAACGCACAGCAACCGTTTTCCGTCCGCGTTCTCGGGAGGCCAACGCCAACGCATCGGTATCGCCCGAGCCCTGGCTACCAACCCCAAGATTGTGGTGCTTGATGAACCCGTCTCGGCTCTCGATGTTTCCATCCAGGCTGGCGTGATCAACCTGCTCGATGAGCTCAAGGCCAAGCTGGGCCTGTCCTACCTCTTCGTCGCGCACGACCTCTCCGTCGTTCGACACATCGCTGATCGCGTGGCCGTCATGTATCTGGGCGCTTTCGTTGAGCATGGCAGCGTCGACGAGATCTTCGAGAACCCCCAGCATCCCTATACGCAGGCTTTGCTCTCGGCGATTCCTATCCCGGATCCGGACATCGAGCGCACCCGCGAACGCATCGTGCTCAGCGGTGACCTGGCAAGCGCCACCGATCACATTGGGGGCTGCTCGTTCGCCAACAGGTGCCAGCTCTTCAAGGTTCTGCCACCAGAGAAGCAGGCACGTTGTCTTGGCGAAGTGCCGCCGTTGACCGGGTTAGAGAACACCCATCGCAACGCATGCCATTTCAGATAAAGCGTCTCAGCTCAGTGAGCGTTGACACCGTTCGGGTGTCACGGTTCCTGGCCGGAGTTGATTTTCCCATATCCAGCCCCACACAGTAAGGAACGGTATGAATCAGCACAGAAAGCTCCTTGGAATTATCGCACTGGGCGGTGTTCTCACCCTCGGTATCAGCGGTTGCACCGCGGCAGGTGACCCCGGTGACGATGGCGGAGGCACCATTGCAGTCTCGTCCGCTGATTACAATCCCCAACCACGCGAAAACCTCCAGGAGGGTGGCGAAGTGGTCTTCCCGATCACGGAGATCACCCCGCAGATGAACCCGTCCAATGGCGACGCGAGCGCGGACACCTCACGCCTCGCGTCGTGGTACACGCCACAGATTCTGCTCATGGAAGAAGACGGCACGCCCTACAAGAACGATGCCTACCTCGACGACTGGGAATTCGGCACCGCGGACGGCAAGACCTTCGTCAACTTCACCATCAACGACGACGCAGTCTGGAACGATGGCGCACCCATCGACTGGAAGGCGTTCGAAGCAACCTGGATCGCGAACCGCTCCTACGAAGAGGGCTACAGCCCCAATGCCACTGACGGTTACAAGGAGATCGAGTCGGTCACCAAGGGCGAAACAGATAAGCAGGCCGTCGTCACCTTCAAAGGTGAATTTGCGTGGCCTCAGATGCTCTTCACCACTGTGCTCAACCCCAAGGTGAACACGCCCGAAATCTTCAACGAGGGCTACATTGACGAACCGCACGCTGAGTGGGGCGCCGGGCCGTACAAACTCAGCAACTTCGACATCAACGGCGGAACCGTGGTGTTTGAGCCAAACGAAAATTGGTGGGGCGAGAAGCCGCTGCTCGACAAGGTGACCTTTCGTCAGCTGGACCGCGCAGCATCCATCAACGCCTTCAAAAACGGCGAGATCGATATGGCCAGCACCAACACCAAGGACCGCCTCGAGCAGGTCAAGGATATGGATGGGGTCGTGACGCACCGGGCTCAGCAGACGGCCAACACGCTACTGCAGGTTGACTCCGACAAGCCACAGTTCCAGGACATCAATGTTCGTAAGGCATTCTTCATGGCTGTTGACGTGGAGCAGCAGAAGAAGGTCGTCTGGAACGGTCTGAACTACGAAGAGGATCCCGCTGGTTCGTTCACGCTGTACGCCTTCCAGCCCGACTACGTCAACGCGCTTGACGAGGCCGGCTACAAGTTTGACCTCGAAGGCGCAAAGGGTCTGCTTGACGAGGCCGGCTGGACCGCGGGCGAGGACGGAATTCGCGCGAAGGATGGCGTCGCCCTCGCGTTGACCTACCCCATATTCAGCGACGACCCCGTGCAGGAGGCTGCCGCCAAGGCTTTGCAGCAGCAGCTGAAGGCCGCCGGTTTTGCTGTCACCATCGACACGCGGTCGCCTCAGGACTTCTCGACCGACTACTCCACGAAGAACTGGGACATATTTTCGCTTCGCTTCACTGCCTCTGACCCCTTCGGTGCGGCATGGTTCTGCCAGATCTACTGCTCCGACAGTGGGCTCAACCTCTCCGGAACGGGAACTCCCGAGATCGACGCGAAGATTCACGACCAGCTTGAGTCGATCTCCGACCCCAAGGAGCAGACGGTCCAGGCGATGAAGCTCGAAGCCGAGATCCTCGCCGAGACCTGGGGCATCTTCCCGATGTATAACGGACCAGAAATTTGGACTGTCAAGGAAGGCCTCGCAAATCTCACTCCCGAGCCCTACGTTGGCTTGGACCTCTTCGGCGTGCAGCCCGTCGAGAACATGGGTTGGGAGAAGTAGGGACTGACCTTCTGAACCCAACAGGGCGGGTCGGGTGCTGCGGCATCCGACCTGCCCGTTTTTCGTTGGGGGCAGAGCTGAGCCGAGTAGTCCTCCCTGCGGGCCGAAGGCACCCGATTCCCGTCTGCCGCACCATGCCGATATCGGCATAACGGGGCGACCGGTAGACTGACCGGGTCAAGCATCCGCTATATCGGGGAGAATTCCACACGTGACCGCTGTTTCCAATACCTCTTCCCGCGGCGTCGCCGACACCGTTTCCAACGCCATTGCGACGCCGGAGAAGGAGCAGCCCTACGGCGCGCTCGGGCTCAAGGCCGATGAGTACGCGAAGATTCGCGAAATTCTGGGCCGCCGCCCAACGAGTGGCGAGCTCGCCATGTACTCGGTGATGTGGAGCGAGCACTGCTCCTATAAAAGCTCGAAGATGTACCTGCGCCAGTTCGGCGACAAGGTCACCCCCGCCATGAAGAAGAACCTCATGGTCGGCATGGGCGAGAACGCCGGCGTGCTCGACGTCGGCGAAGGCTGGGCGGTCACCTTCAAGATCGAATCGCACAACCACCCCTCCTACATTGAGCCGTTCCAGGGCGCCGCGACCGGCGTCGGCGGCATCGTGCGCGACATCATCTCGATGGGCGCCCGCCCGGTCGCCGTGATGGACGCCCTCCGCTTCGGCGATATCAACGATCCAGACACAGCCCGTGTCGTGCACGGCGTCGTCAGCGGCATCAGCTTCTACGGTAACTGCCTCGGCCTGCCCAACATCGGCGGCGAAACGGTGTTCGACCGGGTCTACCAGGGCAACCCGCTGGTCAACGCGCTCTCGGTCGGCGTGCTGCGCCACGAAGACCTGCACCTCGCCAACGCCCGCGGCGTCGGCAATCAGGTCGTATTGTTCGGAGCCCGCACCGGCGGCGACGGCATCGGCGGGGCATCCATTCTCGCCTCGGACACGTTCAGCGCCGGCGGACCGACCAAGCGCCCCGCGGTGCAGGTCGGCGACCCGTTCGCCGAGAAGGTACTCATCGAGTGCTGCCTCGAACTGTTCGCGGGCAAGCTCGTCGAGGGTATTCAGGACCTCGGCGCGGCCGGCATCAGCTGCGCCACTTCTGAGCTCGCCTCGAACGGTGACGGCGGCATGTTCATCGAACTCGAGAAGGTTCTGCTGCGCGACCCGACGCTCACCGCCGAAGAGATTCTGATGAGCGAGAGTCAGGAACGCATGATGGCGATCGTCACTCCCGAGAAGCTCGCGGGTTTTCTCGCCGTCACGAAGAAGTGGGACGTTGAGACCAGCGTGCTCGGCGAGGTCACCGACACCGGCCGACTGATCATCAACTGGCACGGCGAAGAAATCGTCAACGTGCTGCCGCGCACCGTGGCCGTCGACGGCCCGGTCTACGAGCGCCCGCTCGCCTACCCCACCTGGATCGACGCCCTACAGGCCGACACCGCCTCCGTGCTGCCTCGTGCACTCGACGGCGAGACCCTGCGCGAGCAGTTCCTCGACCTGCTCGGCTCGCCCAACCTGGCCGACCCGAGCTGGATCACCGACCAGTACGACCACTACGTGCAGGGCAACACGGCGCTATCCTTTCCCGACGACGGCGGCATGATCCGCGTCGACGAAGAGTCGGGCCTCGGCTTCGCGATCGCCACCGACGCGAACGGCCGCTACTGCCAGCTCGACCCGTACCGCGGCGCGCAGCTCGCTCTCGCCGAGGCGTACCGCAATGTCGCCGCGACCGGCGCCGTTCCGGCCGGGGTCAGCGACTGCCTCAACTTCGGCTCGCCCGAGAACCCCGAGGTCATGTGGCAGTTCCGTGAGGCCGTCACGGCCCTCGCCGACGGATGCCTCGAGCTGGAGATTCCTGTCACCGGCGGCAATGTCTCGTTCTACAACCAGACCGGCGACCAGCCGATCCACCCGACGCCGGTCGTGGCCGTGCTCGGCGTGATCGACGACGTCGCCCGCCGCATCCCCAGCGGCTGGCAGGACGACGGCCACAACATCTACCTGCTCGGCGAGACCCGCCTCGAGCTGGACGGCTCGGCCTGGGCCGGAGTGGTGCACGACCACCTCGGTGGTCGTCCGCCGGTCGTGGATCTAGGCCGCGAGAAGGCCCTCGCCGGTCTGCTGCACGCCGCGTCGAAGGAAGCCCTGATCGACAGCGCGCACGACCTCAGTGAGGGCGGGCTCGCCCAGGCCCTCGCCGAAGCCGTGATGCGCTTCGGGGTGGGCGCACGGGTCTGGCTGGGTGACATCTGCGGGCGCGACGGGGTGGACGCATCCACTGCCCTGTTCTCGGAGTCAGCCGGTCGCGTCATCGTCAGCGTGCCGCGCGAAGACGACGTGAAGTTTCTCGGGCTGTGTGCCGGCCGCTACATTCCGGTGCTGCGCATCGGTGTGACGGACAATACCCTGCACGCCCTGGAGGTGCAGGACGTCTTCGCCGCGACTCTCTCGGAGATGCGCAATCGTCACCAATCCCGTCTCCCCGCCGCCTTCGCCTAGCTAGCTCGCGAGAGCGCAAAAAGTGCCCGATTGAGAGGTTCAATCGGGCACTTTTTGCGCTCTCGCGAACCTTGCCAGGGGCTTGGGGTGTGGATAACTCTTGGGACTCGTTGAAGTTGGGTCACACTGTGGGCATGAATCGGTCTCACAGACTTCCACCGGACTTTGACGGTCGTCCATTCAGCACGGCCGAGGGCAGTGGCGCCGGCCTAACCAAGAAGCGGATGCGGGCGTCCGACTTGGCGCGTCCCTATCCGGCCACGCGCACCCCGCGTGGAAAGAACAACTCGGTAGACCTGCTCATCCACACCTACGCCCACCGCATGTCCGAATCAGACTTTTTCAGCCATGTGACTGCTGCTCGCGTGCACGGGCTCCCACTGCCCTACGCCGTCGAACGCACCCAAACCATTCATGTCTCAACCGAAGCACCCGCGCTGCGCGACCGGGTACGCGGGGTTCGCGGCCACCACGTCGCCCCCCAGACAGTCACCGTGGTTGACGTTCAGGGCCTGCACGTCACGAGCGCGGTCGACACCTGGTGTCAGCTGTCCACCATGCTTGGACTCGACGACTTGATCCGGATCGGCGACGCACTCATGCGCCGCAAGCATCCGTTCGCAACGACGCGCGACTTGCTCACCGCCGTTCGTCGCTATTCGGGACACCGGGGCGTGAAACTCCTGCGCGAGGCGCTAATTTGGATTCGACCGGGCGTCGACTCACCCCGCGAGACCGACCTGCGGCTGCTGATCGTGCGGTCCGGCCTGCCCGAGCCCGAGGTCAATGGCCTGATTCTGGGCCGCACCGGCGTGAAACTTGCCACCGGAGACCTGGTCTTTCGCCGGTACCGTGTTCTGCTCGAGTACGACGGCGGGCAGCATCGCACCGACGAGAACCAGTACCACTGGGACGTTGACCGCCTCGACGCGCTCATGGAGGAGACCTGGCGGGTCATCCGCATCAACAAATCCCACCTCCACAATCCGTCCGAGGTGATCCGCAGGGTGACGGTGGCGCTCATGGCCGGCGGCTGGCGGCCGTGAGCCGAGAGCGCAAAAAGTGCCCGATTGAGAGGTTCAATCGGGCACTTTTTGCGCTCTCGCGAGGAAGGCGAGTCGCTATTCGCGGCCGGCGGAGACCCACTGGGGGTTGAATGACCGGCCGGCGACGACGCGGTCGGCGAGCGCGTCCAGGCGCTCGACGTGCGCAGCATCGAGACGGATGCCCGCGGCCGCCAGGTTCTCGTCCACGCGCTCAATAAACCTTGAGCCGGGGATGGGCGACACGGCAACCCCAAGAGCGCGACCCTTGTCATAAATCCACGCGAGCGCCACCTGAGCCGGTGACACCCCGGCCTCACGAGCCACCGCCAGCACCTCGTCAAGCACTGGCTGGTTGGCGGCGAGAGCCTCAGGGGCGAACCGGGGAAACTTGTGGCGACCGTCGCCGTCGGTGAGCGAGGCACGGTCGAAGAGTCCGGTGAGCCATTGGCGCCCGAGCGGCGAGTACGGAACGAACCCGACTCCCAGCTCGATCGCCGTCGGAATAACGTGCCGCTCGACGTCCCGGCTGATAATGCTCCACTCAGACTGCACCGCAGCGATCGGGTGCACGGCCACCGCGCGCCGCAGCTCATCACCGGTCGGTTCGGACAAGCCGATGTGGCGAATCTTTCCCGCCTGAACCAGCTCGGCGAGTGCACCGACGGTTTCTTCGATCGGCACTTCGGGGTCGACCCGGTGCTGGTAATAGAGGTCGAGGTGGTCGGTGCCGAGGCAGGCGAGACTCAGGTCGATCTGCTCGAACACGTAGGCACGGTCACCGCGGATGCCCCGCGCTCCAATACCGCCACCAGAGAGGATGCCGAACTTACTCGCCAGCTGAACCTCATCGCGCCGGGTGGCGATCAAGCGCGCGATGATCTGCTCGCTCAACCCGTTGCCGTAGACGTTGGCCGTGTCGATGAAGGTGAGGCCGGAGTCAACAGCATGCGTCACCGTGCGCAGGGCGTCATCGGGGTCGATGGGTCCGTAGACCGGAGTGAGCGACATACCTCCGTATCCCTGCAGGCTGACAGTGAGGCCGTCGCCCAGTGTGACTGCGGTCAGGGTGGCGGGAGTTGTACTCATTTGGTCAGGATAGCGGCGTGGCGACACGATGCCACGCGTATTACGTCACGCGAGAGCGCAAAAAGTGCCCGATTGGACCTCTCAATCGGGCACTTTTTGCGCTTTCGCGAGAGGGATTAGACGAAGGGTGCACCGATGAGGGTTTCGGCTCGCTCCCAGAGACGCGCCGCCACGGCACGGTCGCGGGAGGTGCGGGTGGCGGGCTGACGCACGGGGCGGCCACGGGTGAGCAGGCGCGGGCCGAAGTAGTCGCCACCGTGGGCATCCGGGTCGATTGCAGCACGCACGGTCGACCAGGCGCCGTGGTGCTTGCCCTGCGCGCCGACCACGGTTTGCGCACCGTCGATCACCCGTTTGATCCGCGAGACGCTATTGACACCGGGAATGGTCGGAGTCAGCCCCGAAATGGAATATCCCGGATGTGCCACCAGGGATTGCACCATGCCGGCGCCGGTCGCCCGTAGCCTCCGGTCAAGTTCGAACCCGAACACCTGCATGGCGATCTTGGATTGCGCGTACGCCTTCCACCCGTTATACGTGGTGGCGAGCTGCAGATCATCGAGGGACGAGTCCATAAGTCGGGAAATCAGCGACCCGAGCGACACCACCCGGCTGCCGGGCGTGCGGCGCAAGGCCGTAAGGGTGCCGGCGGTGAGCGCAAAGTGGCCCAGAAAGTTCGTCGCGAAGATGAGCTCGTTGCCGTCGAGGCTCACCTGCCGGTCGGCAGACGGGTGCACGATTCCGGCGTTCAGAATCAGACCGTCGAGACGCGGCAGAGCACGCAGGGTCTCGCTGACCTCGCGCACCGACTGCAGGTCTGATACATCCAGCTGCAGCACAGAAACGGATGCCCCGGGCGCGCGATCGCGGATGGCCGCCGCCGCGGCATCCGCTTTCAGGGTGTTGCGGCAGGCCAGAATGACGTGCGCGCCAGCCCCAGCGAGTTGCTCACTGGTGAAATAGCCCAGGCCCGCGTTGGCGCCGGTGACCACGAAGGTCTTGCCGCTCTGGTCGGGGAGGGAGCGCGGATCCCAGCTCACGTTGCTGACCACACGGTTCCCACAGCGCGGCGCCGAACGATCACGACGCCCGGCTCGGTGCATGCGCGGTCGGCGGGTGCGGCACCGGGTGCGTCGCAGTGGGCACAGCAGTCTTAGCGGGCACAGCAGTCTTAGCAGTCACAGTCGCCGACCCAGCCGGACGCCCGGCCGCAGCCCCAGCGGCCCGTCCCACCACGACCGGCTCGCCGCCGGCGATCTTCACGTGGTGGTGGATCACTTCGGCGATGATGAAATTGAGGAACTTCTCGGCGAAGGCCGGGTCGAGGTGCGCTTCTTCGGCGAGCCCGCGCAGGCGATCGATCTGCATGAGCTCACGCGCCGGGTCGGCGGCCGGCAACCCGTGGGCAGCCTTCAGACGCCCGACCTGCTGGGTGAATTTGAACCGCTCGGCCAGCAGATGAATGAGCGCGGCGTCGATATTATCGATGCTCTCGCGAATGCTGTGCAGCTGGTCGATCGCAGCCGCGTCGGCTTCTGGGGGTAGTTCCTCGTGTACGGCCATGGTTTTACGATAATGCATGCTGCCCGCGTCAAACGGATGCCGCCGCCTCCCGGCCCCGCACCCCGAACCCCCCGAGCCGCAACCGTTTCTGCGTGAGCAGGATGCCCATGAGCACCAGCAGCGCCCCGGTCGGTTCGTGCCAGGAGAACGTTTCGGTCAGCACGAGCACCCCTAGAATAACGCCGACGACGGGTGTCACGTAGGTCACCGTGGACGCGTTGGTCGGGCCCCACGCGCGCAGCACGTTGATGTTCCAGATGTAGGTGACTCCGGTGCCGAGGGCACCCAAAGCCAGCAGACACAGCACGATCGGCAGCGTCAATTGCACCGGGCTCCAGGCCAGCACGGGAGTCAGCAGCAACATAATGCCGCCGCCGATGCCGATATTGAGAAAGGCGAAGGTGCTGCCGGCGATTGGCCGGCCGCTCAGAAAACGACGCGTGTAGCCATAGGTGAAGCCGTAGCTGACGGCCGCGCCGAGGCAGGCGAGCTGACCCCAGAAGTCGCCGGTGAGCGAGGAATATTGCCACGGACCGATGATCACGACGACGCCGAAAATGCCGAGCATTACCCCGGCCACCTGGGCGCGCGCGAGCTTCTCCACCCGAAACGCCAGCGTCGCCAGGAGCGCCGTCATGATCGGAGTGACCGCGTTGTAGATGCTCGCCAGGCTCGACGAGACGTACTGTTCGGCCCAGGCGAAGAGCAGGTGCGGAATCACGCATCCGGTGATCGCAATGACCAGAAAGTGCAGCCAGACCACGCCTTCGCGCGGCAGCACCGGCCCGTTGTTCACCCGCGGCCGGTTCACGAGCACGATCAGGCCGAGGGTGAGTCCGCCGAGCACGAGTCTGGACCAAGCGACCTGACCGAAGCTGACCCCGTCGAGCGCGATCTTGATGAACAGAAAGCTGGAGCCCCAGATCAGCCCCATACCGAGAAATTGCAGGGTGACGAGGGTCTTGCTGGCGGCAGGCTGTGGGGGCACGGTCCGAGCCTATAGTGGGCGTCGGCGCACCAGCGCCCCGCCGAGCTCAACGTCTGAAAAGCGCCGAAGAATGGCAGCAGATGCCGCACCCGGCCGGCGGGAATTCCCGCCAATCGGGGATCAACCGCCGCACAATTCGGCGATTTTCAGCGCGCCGAGCACCTCGTGGAGGGCACGAACGCCCCGGCCACTACTGCGAGGTATCGGCCCCGGCATTTCGTTCCGCGTCAAAGCCGGCCGCCGCACGGGTCGAACCCGGCGCGGCTCCGGGCGCCGCCCCCGGCAGATCCGGCGTGCTCCCGCCGTTCACGCCGCTGCGCACGCCGCTCTGCGGGCCACCGCCGCTGATCGTGCCGCCCGGCCCGGCCTTGCGCAGGCTCCGATAGGACACGAACCGGGACTCGAATGCGGAGAGGCGGGCCTCGAGTCCGGCGCGAACGGCCGGCCACTCATCGGCGAGGATCGAGTAGACCGCGCTGTCGCGCCAGGTGCCGTCGGCGCGGGGGCGATCCCGGCGGAGGATGCCTTCAAAGGTGGCTCCGATACCGAGGATGGCGGCGCGGGAACGCTCGTTGATGGCATCCGCTTGAATTTTGACCCGGCCGAAACCATTGTCGAAGGCGGTGCCGAGCACGAGCAGCTTGGTCTCCGCGTTGACGGCGGTGCCCCAGACGCGGGGGTCGTACGCGGTCCAGCCGAGGTGAATCGACTCGTTGACGACATCGATGTCGCCGAGGGTCGTGGTGCCGACGACGTCGCCGTCGTGCGCGCCGCCGAGCAGGCGCACCACGTAGGGCAGACTCTCCCACTGAAAGTAGGTGTCGGCCCATTGGATAAACCCGTCCACGTCCCGGTGCAACGCTGCCGGGCCACCGCCGAAGCCGGCGGCGAACACCTCGGGGCGAGCGATGGCGCGGTGCAGGTCGGGCAGCACCGCGCTGCCGAGCGGTTGCAGTTGCACAAAACGACCGGTCAGGGTCACGGAATGGGGTCTCAGGGCGCTCACCCGCCCAGTGTGGCAGGTCAACCCCGAAACGGGTAGCGGCTTTAGTCGATCAAGTCGTGCCGCACCACGATGGCTTCACGGCCCGGGCCGACGCCGATCGCCGATATGCGCGATCCGCTCATGGCTTCGAGCGCGAGCAC
The DNA here is from genome assembly GCF_004404045.1 of Cryobacterium sp. Hh11. Lineage (NCBI taxonomy): Bacteria > Bacillati > Actinomycetota > Actinomycetes > Micrococcales > Microbacteriaceae > Cryobacterium > Cryobacterium sp. Hh11. The sequence goes on from NZ_SOHF01000007.1 coordinate 59,430, forward strand.
GTAGTTCTGCGCGGCTTGCGGCAGCTCCTCGAACGTGCGCACACCGGTGATGTCCTCGGTCCAACCGGGAAAGTTCTCGTAGATCGGCACGGCGTGGTGAAAGTCGCTCTGCGAGACGGGCACCTCGTCGACGCGCACGCCGTCGACCGAGTAGGCCACGCAGACCGGAATCTCGGCCAGGCCGGTGAGCACGTCGAGCTTGGTGAGCACGAAGTCGGTGACACCGTTGATGCGGGCGGTGTACCGGGCGATCGGGGCGTCGTACCAGCCGCAGCGACGCGGACGACCGGTCGTGGTGCCGAACTCGAAACCGTTGGCGCGCAGGTACTCGCCGGACTCGTCGAACAGCTCGGTCGGGAACGGCCCGCTGCCGACGCGGGTCGTGTAGGCCTTGACCACGGCGATGACGCGGTCGATGCGGTTGGGTGCGATACCGGAACCGGTCACCGCGCCGCCCGAGGTGGCGTTCGACGACGTGACGAAGGGGTAGGTGCCGTGGTCGACGTCGAGCATGGTGGCCTGGCCCCCCTCGAACAAGACGGTCTTGCCGGCCATCAGCGCCTGGTGCAGCAGCAACGCGGTGTCGGTGACCATCGGGCGCAGTCGTTCGGCGTAACCGAGCAGCTCGGTGACGATCTCCTCGGCCTCGATGGCGCGACGGTTGTACACCTTGACCAGCATGTGGTTCTTCTGGTCCAGGGCGCCCTCGACCTTCTGGCGCAAAATGTTCTCGTCGAACAGGTCCTGCACGCGGATGCCGACGCGGTTGATCTTGTCGGCGTACGCCGGGCCGATGCCGCGCCCGGTGGTGCCGATCTGGCGTTTTCCGAGAAAACGCTCGGTGACCTTGTCGAGGGTGCGGTGGTACGCCGTGATGACGTGCGCGTTCAGGCTGACCTTGAGCCGGGAGACGTCGACACCGCGCTCCATCAGCGCGTCGAGCTCTTCGAACAGCACCTCGACGTCGACGACCACGCCGTTCGCGATGACCGGGGTCACTCCGGGGCTCAGGATGCCCGACGGCAGCAGGTGCAGCGCATACTTCTCCTCACCGATGACAACGGTGTGTCCGGCGTTGTTGCCGCCGTTGAACTTGACGACATAGTCGACCCGGCTACCGAGCAGGTCGGTGGCCTTGCCCTTGCCCTCGTCGCCCCACTGGGCTCCGATGAGTACGATCGCGGGCATTTAGTCTTCTCCTCGAATAACAAAGGCTTCGGTCGGCGGCGCCGGGTCGAAGCCGGGGCTGCCGGTGTAACGGGCTCCAATGATGTCAATGGCGCTCGCATCGGCATCCGTCAAAAAAGCGGTGAGACGGATGACCTCGTCGGCCTCACCGATCTCTTCGGCACCGCGGCGCAGCGCGAACAGGGCGCGAAGCACCCCGCGGTTGGGTTCGTGGCGCCACGGAATGGGGCCGTGGCCGCGCCAGCCGGCCTTGCGCAGGGCGTCGAGTCCGCGGTGATAACCGACCCGAGCATAGGCGTACGACTCGAGCACACGACCCTCGGAATGGGTGGCATCGGCCAGCTCAGCCCAGGCCAGCGGCGACGTCGGGTGCACCTGCACCACAGCGGCGATCTCGCTCCACGCGGTTCGGCGAAGGGCCTCGAGCACCTCCGGTTCCGCGGGAAGAAGGGTCTCGGGCTCTGAAATCAAATTGTCGCCGGTCACACTGAATCCTACCAAGACCGCAGGCCGCCGCTTTCGGTGCGCTGCCACCCCTGTCTCGTGACCGCGCCCCATGTCTCGCGCCCGACATCTCGTGACCGCGCCCGATATCGGTGGGCGCTACGTACGGTTGCCGTAGCGAGCACCCACATCGGGCGCGCTCATGCACGCCAGACTGCTGAACGGATGGGCCAGGCTACGCTGGGCTCTGCTGCCGGGCGGCGACGCGCCAGCCACCGTTGACGAACAGATAGGTGGTCGACATGTTCAGTTCGGCCACCACCTCACCGCGCCGGGCAATTGCCTTGTAGACGACGACACCGGCGTGCTCGCCGAGGCGAATGATGGCGGGCTCGTGAATGCCGTAGCTCTCCCACGGCGCCGCCTGATCAAAGTAGGCGGTGACCTGGTCGCGCGTGATGACAGCGCCCGGCACGATCATCAACCCGTCGTCGGTCATTTCGCGCTGGTAGTAGGCGCCGCCCGTACCGCCCAGAATGGCCTCCCATCCGGCGTTTTCTTCGTGCAGCAGGCGGGCGGGTAGATCGTCAGTGATCGCAGTCATACCGTCACGCTAGCCCCAAACCGTCACCGAATGAAGGAAAAATCAGAACCGGTGCTGAACCACCCAGGAATGCATGGTGACGGCCGCGGCGGCCGAGGCGTTGATCGAGCGGGTCGACCCGAACTGGCTGATTTCGACGACGGATTCCGCGGCGGCAATGGCCTGCTCCGACAGTCCGGGGCCCTCCTGGCCGAACAGAAGCACGCAGCGCTCTGGGAAGCTGAAGGTCTCGATAATGACGCTTCCTGGCACGTTGTCGATCGCGATCACCGGCAGCGCCTCTGCGGCACACCACTCTACGAACGCGGCGACATCCGTGTGGTGCAGCACGTGCTGGTAGCGGTCGGTAACCATGGCACCGCGCTTGTTCCAGCGTTTGCGCCCGATAATGTGCACGGTGTCGGCGCCGAACGCGTTAGCGCTGCGCACGATCGAACCGATGTTCATGTCGTGCTGCCAGTTTTCAATCGCCACGTGAAACGGATGCCGGTGCTCATCCAGGTCAGCCACAATCGCGGCCATATTCCAGTAGCGATACCGGTCGATCACGTTGCGGGTGTCGCCGTGCTCGAGCAGCTCGGCGTCGTACCGGTCTTCGCTCGGCCACTCCCCCGGCCACGGGCCGACCCCGTAGGTGGAGCGTTCGGGGGAAGAGCTGTCGACGGCGAAGGTGGGGGCGTCTGGTTCGATCACTGCTTAACCGTAACCCGCCGGCCGAACCCAGATTCGGGCTTTCGGTGTGCCTAAATTTCGGCTAGGGTTTCGGCATGTCTCAAACGGATGCCCCCGCTCCCGATCGCGTGCTCGCCCAGGCTCCCACCACGGTCGCCTCCAGCCGCCTGCTGTGGCTGCTCGGACCGGCCCTCGTCGCCGGGGTCGCCTACCTCGACCCGGGCAATGTCGCAAGCAATATGACCGCCGGAGCCCGTTACGGCTATCTGCTGGTCTGGGTGGTCGTGGCCGGCAACGTGATGGCCTGGCTCATCCAGTACCTCTCGGCCAAGCTTGGGATCGTCACCGGGCAGAGCCTCCCCGAGATTCTCGGGGTGCGCATGAAACGGCCCACCGCGCGGCGGCTCTATTGGATTCAGGCCGAACTCGTCGCCATGGCCACCGACCTCGCCGAGATCATCGGCGGCGCCGTCGCCCTCAACCTGCTGTTCAACCTGCCGCTGATCTGGGGTGGCGTGATCACCGGAACCATCTCGATGATCGTGCTCATGGTGCACTCGCGGCGGGGGCCGAGAATTTTTGAACGCGTCATCATCACGCTCATGCTCATTATCACCGTCGGTTTCACGGCCGGCGTCTTCGTCTCCCCACCCGATGCCGGCGGCGTTCTCGACGGTCTGGTTCCGCGCTTCGAGGGCAGCAACTCGGTGCTGCTCGCCGCGTCCATTCTCGGCGCGACGATCATGCCGCACGCCATCTATGCGCACTCCTCGCTCACCCGCGACCGATTCCCGGAATGGCAGGGCGTGGTCGCGACCCGCCGCCTGCTCTGGGCCACGAAATGGGACGTCACGATCGCCATGGCCATCGCCGGAACGGTGAATCTGGCGATTCTGCTGCTCGCAGCATCCGCTTTGCAGGGTGTGGACGGAACCGACACGCTCGAGGGAGCCTATGCGGCGCTGAAGGACACGCTTGGACCGATCGTCGCGACGCTGTTTGCGGTGGGATTGCTCGCGTCGGGGCTCGCCTCAACCTCGGTCGGCGCCTATGCCGGGGCCGAGATTATGCACGGCCTGCTGCACGTGCGCATTCCGCTGCTGTTGCGACGGCTGGTCACGCTGATTCCGGCTCTGCTCATTCTGGGCGTCGGATTCGACCCCACCCAGGCGCTCGTGCTCAGCCAGGTGGTGCTCTCGTTCGGCATTCCGTTCGCGCTGATTCCGCTGGTCTGGCTGACGGCGCAGCGCGGCCTGCTCGGCACGTTCACCAACCGCTGGTTCACGACCGCCGCCGGTGTGGTGTGCGCGCTGGCGCTGGTCGCCCTCAACGTGCTGCTGCTCGTACTCGTCTTCACCGGAGCCTGAGTTCACCAGAGCGTGAGCGGTTACCCTTAAAACGATATGACCTACACGACCGGCGCCGCCGAGGACTACCTCAAGACCATCTACTCCCACACTGAGTGGCAGAGCGACCTGATCACCCCGTCGGCGCTGGCCGTGCGACTGGGGGTGGCGCCGTCATCCGTTACCGAAATGGTGAAGAAGCTCGCCGCGAGCGGGCTGATCACCCACGTTCCGTACGGGCCGCTGGCGCTGACGAATGCCGGCCGGCTACGAGCGACCGCGGTCGTTCGCCGGCATCGCCTGATCGAAACCTGGCTGGTCGGCGAAATGGGCTACGACTGGGACCAGGTGCACGACGAAGCCGAAATTCTCGAGCACTCCATCTCGGATCGACTGCTCGAAGCGATCAACGCCCGGCTCGGGTTTCCAGCGCACGATCCGCACGGCGATCCCATTCCGGCCGCCGACGGCTCCGTCGTGCGGGAGCCGTCGGCGCTGCTGGCCGAGGCCGCGGTCGGGCACGCCGGAGTCGTGCTGCGCATCAGCGACCGCGACCCCGCAGTGCTGCGCGAACTCGCAGCTGACCTGATCGGACCAGGCACCGCATTCACCCTCGCGGCGCCGTTGACCATCGTGTTAGCGGATGGCCAGAGCCGGCTGATCACGCCAGCTGCTGCCGCGTCCATCTGGGTCACCGCCTGAGGCACTAGCCAGCTTTCGGCAGTTTCGGCCGTCGTGCCGGCACGGGCGATTTCGGGTGGGGCCACAGCATCCGCTTTATTGCCTGAGATGTAACCGAGGCGAAACCTCGCGCAGCTAGGCTGAGAGTCGACATGAAGGAGCGCCCGATGGCACGACGCGACGAAATCGAATGCTGGCTCACCGACATGGACGGTGTGCTCGTGCACGAGAATGAGGCCCTCCCCGGGGCCTCCGAACTGCTGCAGCAGTGGACGGATTCTGGCACCCCGTTTCTGGTGCTCACCAATAACTCCATTTTCACGCCGCGTGACCTGAGCGCCCGGCTGCGTTCGAGCGGGCTGAACGTGCCGGAGGACCGCATCTGGACCTCGGCGCTCGCGACGGCAGACTTTCTTAAATCGCAGATGCCTGGTGGCACGGCGTTCGTGATCGGCGAGGCCGGAATCACCACTGCCCTGCACGAGGCCGGCTTTATAATGACCGAAACCGCTCCCGACTATGTCGTGGTTGGTGAGACGCGCAACTATTCGTTCGAGGCCATCACCAAGGCGATTCGGCTAATTCTGGGCGGCGCACGGTTCATCGCGACGAATCCGGATGCCACCGGACCGAGCAAAGACGGCCCGATGCCAGCGACCGGGGCAATTGCGGCGCTTATCACCAAGGCCACCGGTATGGAACCCTATGTCGTCGGCAAGCCCAACCCCATGATGTTCCGTTCCGCGATGAACAAGATCGGCGCGCACTCCGAGAACACCGGCATGATCGGCGACCGGATGGACACCGACATTGTCGCCGGCATCGAGGCTGGTCTGCACACGATTCTCGTAATGACCGGCATCAGCGACGAGGCCGAGATCAACCGGTACCCGTTCCGGCCAGACGAGATCGTGGCCGGTGTGCACGAGCTGCTCGTGACCGAACTGATCGAGAGCGACGAACTCTAGCCCACCTCTCCCCAGACGGGTGATCAAGCGGATGCTCCCCATCTTTCGGGCTACAGGCGGGAGCAGCCCTCGCCCGCTCCAAGAAGGCCCCTGGCACAGGTGAAAAAATCCGGTGCCAATCACAACGTCGAGCTCGCCCTCATCGCCACCATGGCCGACCTGGCTCGCACCCACAAGCGGCTGCTGCAAGACAGCTACTACGCCGGCGATTCTCTGCGGCTAACTCAAGTGTCGGTGCTCAGCGCCCCGACATTCAAGCCGCGCTCGAAAAGATCGTCAAGAAATGGTCGGGCGTGCGCAGGCGCAACTCAAGCCCGGCCAGCGCGAAGGTTCGTGGGCGCTGCGACTGGCAAAAACGCCTCTTCGTGGCATGGCAGCAACGTCAGGTTTGTCCCAGTAACCTGACGAACGTCTTTGCTGTGGCCAGTTTTTCGCCTAGAAGACGGGAGCGAATTTCGGCTAATATGTGAGCATGCAAACCGTGTCGGTCAGTGAAGCGAAAGACAAACTCTCTGCGCTCGTCGAAAGCGTCGAAGCAACCCATGACGCTGTCGTCATCACACGCCACGGCAAACCGGCTGCCATTCTGCTGTCGCCGGATGACTTCGAGTCGCTCACAGAAACGCTGAGCTGGCTGGCCGACCCCCATCACCACACCGAAGTCGACGAAGCGGAAGCCGACATCGCGGCAGGCCGCACTCTCAGCCTTGACGAAGTGCGCGCCCAGCTGGCACGCCGATAGTGACCGCCCCCGGGCCCTTCGATGTGCGGCTGACCGGCCCCGCCGTGCGCGCCCTCGGTCGACTACCGCCCAAGCTGGCCGATGCTGTACTCCGATTCTGCGACGGCCCCCTGGCGGATAACCCGTTGCGAGTGACCAAGCCGCTCGGCGCCGAACTCGCCGACATGCGCAGCGGCTACGTCGGCATTGCCTATCGCGTTCTCGTCAGAATCGACGAAGAGACCCGAATCGTCAACGTACTCCGCATCGCGCACCGTGCCGACGTGTACGGCATCCGCTCGTAGCCACGCTCCGCGCCGCGCTAATCTAGACGCCGGGGCCGGCTCCCATGATGCTCATGCTGATCGGCTCAGCCGAGGCCCGGCTGGCGAAGCAGTAGAAGTTGCGTGGACCGTCGGTCCACTGGTCTTCGGTGATCGGATAGCTGCCCTGCATCTGCAGGTTCGGGTAGGCGCCGGCGGCGTTCAGGTCCAGAATTCCGGGGCTCGTGCACAGCAGATTGATCTGCGCGGCCAGTGCGGCTTCGCCTGGAAAGGCCGTGGTCGCGTCGCCGCCGAAGTCGCCGCGGAACACCAGCTGCCCCGTATGCGAAGCTGCGCAATCGACGACCGTGAAGTCTTCTTCCCACGGCGAGACGTAGGGTTCGAGGCATTCCCCGCCGAACAGGGTGTTCCACTCGTGCACGCCGGCCGGCTGTACCGCGGTAATCTCCGGCGTCGGAGTCGGCGTGGGAGTTGGTGTCGGTGTGGACGAAGCGGATTGAGTGGGCGCCGCCACCGGAACCGGGCTCGCAACGAGCCGTTGGCCCAGATAGAACAGTCCAGCGAGAACGATGGCCGCGAGCAGTCCGACGGCGGTCCAGACCAGGCCGGCCTGGCGGGCACCGCCGGTACCCCGCCGGGAGCGGTGGCGGCTCGGCGGCTCGGTAGCTGTCGGCGCCGCGATCGGGGTCGCGGTGCCGGCGATGACGGTCGTGGCGGCCGCAGCACCGCTGGCCTCAGACTCGGTGGCACCGAACGTGCCCGGTGCAGTCAGCAGCTCGGTCGGCTGATCGCCGACGTCCTCACCGGACTGAGAGCGGATGCTCGCCGCCGGGCCCTGCGGACCAGCATCCGTTTCAGAACTGGGCAGGTCGACGGTCGCTGCGGGGACTTCGGGGGCGACGGGCGCCGGCTCGACGGCGGCAACCGGTTCGGCCTGTGCCTCAGCGGCGCGGTGGCCTCTTCGCCCGAGCGCATCCGAAACTGGCGCGACCGGAACAATGGGAGCGGCGGCATCCGCATCGTCAGCATCGGACGCCGCCAGCGAATCGGCACCGGATTCCGCACCCGACGCGCCGACGGGCTTGCCGAGCTGCGACGCGAGCCAGTCGATTCCGAGCTCGTCGTCGTCTGGCGCCACTAGTTCAGCCCCAGGTCCTCAAGGGAGATCGCAGCGAAATAGGAGTAGCCGGCGGCTTCGATCACTTCACGGGCACCGGTGTTGCGGTCGACCACCACGGCGACGCCAGCGATCTCGGCACCGATCTTGAGCAGGGCTTCGATGGCGGCGAGGGGCGACCCCCCGGTCGTCGAGGTGTCTTCGAGCACGATCACGCGCTTGCCGGCGAGTTCGGGGCCTTCGACCTGGCGGCCCCGTCCGTGGTCCTTCGGCTCCTTGCGCACGACGAACGCGTCGTAGTTGGCGCCACGGGCCACGCCCTGGTGCATGACGGCGGCGGCGATCGGGTCGGCGCCCATGGTCATGCCGCCGACGGCGACGACGTCGGGAACGTCCTGAATCAGGTCGAGCATGACCTGCCCGATGAGCGGGGCGACCCGATGGTCAAGGCTCACCCGGCGCATGTCCACGTAGTACGTAGCCTTCTTGCCGCTCGTGAGAACGAAGTCGCCGTGAAAAACGGCCTCGGCCGAGATGAAGTCGATGAGTTTCTGCCGCGTATCAGTCACGCTCGCCAGTTTAGAGCATGGCTCACAGCCCCCAAGAGACAAGGCGGGGCGGGGTTTCGTGCGGGGTTGCGAGTTTTGAGCGAGGAGCAGGTGACCCTGCCACCGCCGATCCCCATGAAGGAGTGCACAAGCGCAGCCAGTGAGGACGCAGATGGCTCGGTTTCGAAATCGGCCCTGCGAGGGGCGGATGCTCGCGCCAACCCCTCAACCTCACGCGAGAGCGGTAAGTGAAGAGACGAGGCGGTGGGAGTTAGAAGGCGCGCACGAGATTGCGACGCTCGATCTGACGGTAGCCATCGCGGCGAACCTCAACGACGAGGGCGGCGATGGAGACAACGGCAACGGACAGGAGTGCGATGAGGATGAACACGAGGTGCCTTTCAGAGGAGATGGAGTGGCCCGGCACGGAGGCGACATTGCTCGTGTATGACTCTTTTAGTAGACCACCAGCAACCGTGCAGCACAATCGCTTTATGTTGCATGAACTGTTTAGGCTAACTACATGGACGTGCAACGACTCGAACTACTCCGCGAACTCGCCGACCGCGGCAGCGTCACAGCGGTCGCCCTGGCCACCCACCGCACCCCCTCGGCGGTCTCCCAACAGCTCAAGGTGCTCGAACGCGAAGCCGGTCTGCCGCTCACCCAGCGTCAGGGTCGCGGCCTCGTGCTTACCGACGCCGGCCGTGCCCTCGCCCGCAGCGCAACGGATGTCGCGGTGTCACTCGCGAAGGCGACCGCCCTCTGGGACGAATTTCGGAACCTCGCCACCGGCGAAGTCAGCCTCGTCACCTTTCCCACCGCCGGCCAGATGCTGCTGCCCGGCGTGATCAAGCACCTGAGGCCAGGCCTCGTGCTCAATTGCGCCGATGAAGACCCCGAACTGAGCGACTTTCCCGCGTTCACGGCAGAGTACGACATCGTGCTGGCCCACTCGATGAGTGGGCAGCTTTCCTGGGCCGGCCGCGGCCTGAAAGTGGTGCCGCTGATGACCGAGCCGCTGGATGTGGGGCTGCCGGTGGGGCATCCGCTTGAAGATCGCGCCTGGGTGCGTCCGAGCGACCTGATCGGCGAGACCTGGATCGGCGTGACCGACGGCTACCCGTTCGAGCGCATTCTGCACGCGATCGAGCAGGAGGCGGGCGCGCGGCTGTCGATGTCGCAGCGGTTCGCCGACCTCGCCCTGATCGAATCGTTCGTGATCGCCGGGCTCGGCATCGCGCTGGTGCCGCGTTACACCTCCGGCGGCGGCCAGCCCGGCCGCCTCGTGCTGAAGCCCCTGCGCGGAATCGAATCCGAGCGCCAAATCGTGGCCCTCATGCGCCCCGACCGGGCCGAGCGCCTGGCCGTGCGCACCGTAATAGAAGCCCTGCAATCCGAAGCCGCGAGGGTGCAGCAGTCCCACACCGCCCACTAGGCCGCCGAGAGCGCAAAAAGTGCCCGATTGGAGGTTCCAATCGGGCACTTTTTGCGCTCTCGCGGGGAGGAACTAGTGGTTCTGGGGGAAGCCGAGGTTGATGCCGCCGTGGCTCGGGTCGAGCCAGCGGCTCGTTACCGCCTTCTCTCTCGTGAAGAAGTTGACTCCGGCGGGGCCGTAGGCCTTCGCGTCGCCGAACAGTGAGTTCTTCCAGCCGCCGAAGGAGTGGTACGCCACCGGAACCGGAATCGGCACGTTGATGCCGACCATGCCGACCTGCACCTCGTTCTGGAACCGACGAGCGGCCCCGCCGTCGTTGGTGAAGATCGCGGTGCCGTTGCCGTACTGGCTCGCGTTGATGAGGTCGAGGCCCTCCTGGTAGCTGGCGACGCGCACGATCGACAGGACCGGTCCGAAGATCTCGTCGAGGTACACGGCCGAGTCCACGCTGACCTTGTCGAACAGGGTCGGGCCGAGCCAGAAGCCGTCGGCGTCTCCATCAACCTCGATGTCGCGACCGTCGATGACGACGTCGGCACCGTCCGCCGTGGCGATGTCGATGTAGCCGGCAACCTTGTCGCGGTGCACCTTGGTGATCAGCGGGCCCATGTCGCAGCCGCGCGTGCCGTCACCGACCGTGAGGCCCTTGACGCGCTCGGCGATCTTCGCGATGAGCTCATCGGCGACGGGCTCGACGGCCACAATGACGCTGATGGCCATGCAGCGCTCACCGGCGGATCCGAACCCGGCGTTGACGCCGGCATCCGCTGCCAGGTCGAGGTCGGCATCCGGCAGCACGAGCATGTGGTTTTTGGCGCCACCGAGGGACTGCACGCGCTTGCCGTGCTTGGCGGCCTGCTCATAGATGTAGCGGGCGATCGGGGTGGAGCCGACGAAGGAGATCGCCTGCACGTCGGGGTGCACGAGCAGTGCGTCGACGGCTTCCTTGTCGCCGTGCACGACGTTGAGCACACCGGCGGGCAGGCCGGCCTCGGTGAACAGCTCGGCCAGCCAGTTCGACGCACTGGGGTCTTTCTCACTCGGCTTGAGCACGACGGTGTTACCGGCCGCGATGGCGATCGGGAAGTACCAGAGCGGCACCATCGCCGGAAAGTTGAACGGGCTGATAATGCCGACCACGCCGAGCGGCTGGCGCAGCGTGTAGACGTCGACGCCGGTCGAGACGTTCTCGGAGTATTCACCCTTGGAGAGGTGCGGCATGCCGAGCGCGAATTCGACGACCTCGAGGCCGCGAATGATCTCACCGAGCGCATCGGAGGTGACCTTGCCGTGTTCGGCCGTGAGAATTTCGGCCAGGTCGCCCTTTCGCGCGTTCAGCAGTTCGCGGAAATTGAACATGATGGTCTGGCGGCGAGCCTGGCTCATGTCGCGCCAGGCCGGGTAGGCGGCCTGGGCGACCGCGACGGCAGCGTCGAGGTCGGCCGTGCTCGCGAGCAATACGTTCTTGGCGACTTTACCGGTGGCCGGGTTGTAAACCGGCGCGGTGCGGGTGGAGGTGCCGGCGGCAGCTGCGCCGTCGATGTAGTGCTGAATGGTGGGGGTGTCGGTCATGGTGAAACGTCCTTCAGGGTTGAATTCGGTTAGGAAAGCAGGTCGAGGCTGAGCACCTCGTCGTAGATGGCGAGCGCCTCGGCAACTTCACCGTCGGTGACGACGCAGGGCGGCACGACGTGGATGCGGTTCTCCATAAGGAAAGGCAGCAGGCCGCGCCCGAGCAGCTCGGCTTTCACGCGGGCCATGACGGCGCCGCTCACCGGCTCGCGAGTTGCCGGGTCGGCGACGAGTTCGAGCGCCCAGAACACGCCGACCCCGCGCACCTCGCCAATAATCGGGTGCTTGGCCTGCAGGGCTTTCAGCCCAGGCTCGAGCACGTCGCTGCCGATGCGGGCCGCGTTCTCGACGATTCCCTCGGCCTCCATCGCGTCGAGCGCACCGACGATCGACGCCATGGCGAGCGGATGCCCGCTGTAGGTGAGTCCGCCGGGAAAGACCGTCTCGTCGAAGGTTGCCGCGATGGCATCGGAGATGATCACGCCGCCGGTCGGTACATAGCCGGAGTTGACGCCCTTGGCGAAGGTGATCAGGTCGGGCACGACGTCATAGGCCTGAAAAGCGAACCAGTGGCCCGTGCGCCCGAAGCCGCACATGACCTCGTCGAGGATCAGCATGATGCCGTACTTGTCGCAGAGCGCGCGTACCCCGGGCAGGTAGCCGACCGGCGGCATCATGATTCCGGCGGTGCCGGGAATCGACTCGAGCAGAATAGCGGCAACCGAGGCCACGCCCTCGCCCTGGATGACACGTTCGAGGTGGTGCAGCGCGCGGGCGCATTCCTCCTCTTCGCTGCTCGCCCAGAATTCGCTGCGGTAGAGGAACGGTCCGAAGAAGTGCACGTGGCCGCGCGCGTACTCGTTGGGAATGCGGCGCCAGTCGCCGGTGGCGACCACGGCCGCCCCGGTGTTGCCGTGATACGACTTATAGAGGGAGAGCACCTTGTCGCGACCCGTGTGCAGGCGGGCCATGCGCATGGCGTTTTCATTCGCATCCGCTCCCCCGTTGGTGAAGAAGACCTTGTTGAACCCGGCCGGGGCGCGATCGGTGATGCGCTGGGCTGCTTCGCCGCGGGCCAGGTTCGCCGTCGACGGCGCAATGGTGGTCAGCAGAGCGGCCTGCTCGGTGATGGCTTTCACGACAGACGGATGCTGGTGGCCGATATTCACGTTGACCAACTGACTCGAAAAGTCAAGATAGCTGCGACCATCGTGGTCCCAGACGCGGCAGCCGAGCCCGCCGGCGATGACGAGCGGCTTCAGCGCCGCCTGCGCCGACCAGGAATGGAACACGTGGGCTCGATCGAGTTCGCTGGTGCGCGCATTGAGACTCGGCGCCGAGTCGATGGATACGGGGGAAACGGTGTGTGTACTGGTATCAGTCACGGATATCGCTGGCTTTCTATGTGGTGGTGGTGGTGGTGGTGGTGGTTGTAACGGTAAATTTCTGGAGGCCGGGCGACTCGCGCCGCCCGGCCGTTGTGCAGTAATTCGGGCAGTGTTAGTTGCCGCCCTCGTTGAGGGTGACCTCGGTGGGCGTCCAATCGGTGCCCATCACGTCGACGCCCTCGGCTTTCAGCTCGTCGAGTGCTTTCGTCACGTACTCGTTCGAGTACGCCGTGGCGGGCGGCTCGGCCGTGATGATGGTGGCGCCGGTCTCGTTCTTGGTATTCAGGGCGATGTCGACGGTGTTGGCCCAGGCCGCGTCGTCGATCATTCCCACGCCAGCGGTCGACGGGAAGATCAGTTTGCTGACCTCGTTGGTCATCCACAGCTGATGGCTCTCACCGAGGGTCGATCCGGCTGCCGTGACGATACCGGCGGCCTCTGCCGGGTTGTTGGCGGCGTAGATCCAGCCCTTGATCGATGCCTTGATGAATTTCACCGTGTTGTCGGCGTAGTCCGCGTCGCTCTCAAGCTTGTCGGCGTTGGCCCAGATGGAGTCCTGGAGCATCGCGGTGCCCTCGTCGTTCCAGTCGATCACGTTGAGTTCGTCGGGCTGAAAGAGCTCGCCGGTGTCGGGGTTCACGGTTTCCAGAACCTGGGCGTACTCGTTGTAGGTCATGGCCTGGGCCGCGTCGATGTCGCCGGCCAGGAACCCGGTCATGTCGAAGGCCTGCTGAATGAGGTTGATGTCGCCGAGCTCGACGTCGCTCTTCTGCATGCCGGCGAAGAGTTCCCACTCGTTGCCGTAGCCCCAGCTGCCGACGTTCTTGCCCGTGAGGTCGGCCGCCGTGGTGATGTTCTTGTCCTTGAAGGAGATCTGGGTGGTGGCACTGCGCTCAAAGATTTGAGCCACATCGGTGATATTGGCGCCCTGCTCGATCGAACCGAGCACCTTGGGCACCCAGGAGATGGCGTAGTCGGCGTCGCCGGCGGCGAGCACGTCTTGCGGAACGATGTCGGCGCCACCCTCGTCGATGGTCACGTCCAGGCCTTCATCCTCGTAATAGCCCTGATCGAGGGCGGCGTAGTAGCCGGCGAACTGGGCCTGCGCGAACCACTGCAATTGGAGGGTGATCGGGGTGAGGTCGCCACTCTCCTCACTCGAACTGGGCGTGGTGGGGCCGCTGCATCCGCTGAGCACCAGGGCACCAGGGCACCGACTGCCGCGAGTGAACCGAGTGTGCCAAGCCATTTGATGCGATGTTTCATGACTGCCTCCTAGATTGCTGGTGCTGTGGTTGGTTCTGGGGTAATCGATTAGCCGCCGGATCGACGGGTCACGAGCTTCTCCACGGCGAGAGCTGCGCAATAAAAGAGGAGTCCGAGAATGATCGAGCCGAGCACATAGGCCCAGGCCAGCCCATAGTTGCTGCTCGACGCGGCCGAGGTGATCGACTTGCCGAGGCCGCCGACCGGTCCGCCGAAGTATTCGGCGATGAGGGCGCTGATCACGGCGAGCGACGAGGCAATGCGCAGTCCGGTGAAGACGAAGGGCAGCGCGGTCGGCAGGGTGACCACCCGCGTCGCCTGCCAGCTCGATGCCGCATAGGCGCGCATCAGGTCGCGGTGCACCGGTCGCACCTGACGCAGCCCCTTGAGGGTGTTGAAGTAGACCGGCACGAACACGGCGAGCGCCGCGACAAGCTGCCTTGCGGTCTCGGCCCCGGCGCCGAACATCGTGTACAGCACCGGGGCGAGCGCCACGATCGGCACCACCGAGAGTGCGGCGACGACCGGCGCTGCCATCTCGTCGAACACGCGCGTGAGCGCTGAGATGATGGCCAGGAGGATGCCGAGGACGGCCCCGATCAGCAGCCCGATCAGGGAATTGCGGCCGGTGATGAGCATGCCGTCTGCCACGTTCGGCAGGTTTGCGGCGAATTCGGCGCCGATGGCGAACGGCGCGGGCAGAATGAACGCCTTAATGGCCAGCCCGGTGACGAGGCCCTGCCACAGCAGAATCACGGCCACCCCGAACACGATCGGGGCGAGCACGGTCTGAAGCACGGTGTTGTGGGCACGGCGCGGCTGGGTCGTTCTCATCGGGTCTCGACTCCGCGGGCACCGGTCGGAGCAGGCTCGTCGCCGTGCAGCAGCTCGCGTACCTCGCTGAGCGAGTGAAAGAAGCCCTCGTCTTCGCGCAGGTCTTCACCCCGGCCAGCCATGTCGCCGAGCCCGACACTGACAATCGAGCGGATGCGTCCGGGGCGCGGCGACATGACCACCACCCGATTGGACAGGAACACCGCCTCGGGAATGGAGTGCGTGACAAACACGACGGCCGCTTTCGTCTCGGCGCAGATGCGCACGAGTTCGTTCTGCATGCGCTCGCGGGTCATCTCGTCGAGGGCGCCGAACGGTTCGTCCATGAGCAGCAGACTCGGGCTTTCGGCGAGCGAGCGGGCGATCGCGACGCGCTGCTGCATACCGCCGGAGAGCTGGTCGGGATAGTGACTCGCGAAGTCGGACAGCCCGACCAGGGCGATCAGTTCGGCCGCACGCTGACGCCGGGCCGCCCGGCCCACTCCATGCAACTCGAGCGGCAGCTCGATATTACCGGCCACGGTGCGCCAGGGCAGTAGGCCGGCCTGCTGAAAGGCAATACCGTAGTCCTGGTCGACGCGGGCCTGCCGCGCCGGCTTGCCGAACACCTCGATGCTGCCGCTCGTGGGCACGTCGAGGTCGGCGACGAGCCTCAGCAACGTGCTCTTGCCGCATCCGCTCGGCCCGATCAGGGAAACGAATTCGCCGGGCGCGACCGTGAGGCTCACGTCGTCGAGGGCGGTGACGCCCGGGCCCTTGCGGGCGGCGAAAATGCGGCTGACGCCACGTATGTCAACAGCCGGCACATTAATAGCAGGCGTAGTCATGTCGGTCATACCGCTGTTGGTCATATCGTGGCCTCTCCCCTGCGAAAACGACGAAGGAACAGGCCGATCAGACCCACAAAACCTGCGGCGACCAGGCCGACCAGGATCGATCCGAAGATGGGTGCCCAGGGCTTTCCTGGGTCGTTGCCGGCCGCACCGGCGTATTCCACGATGAGTCGGCCGATACCGCCGCGCAGCCCGATCGACACCTCCGCGACGACACTGCCGATGACCGCGCTGACCGCGGCCAGGCGCAGGGCCGGCAGCAGATAGCCGACGCTGGCCGGCAGGCGCAGTCGCCAGAGGGTCTTCCACCAGCCCGCCGCGTAGCAGTGCATGAGGTCGACGTGATTGGCGTCGGGCGAGCCGAGGCCGCGCAGGGCGCCGATCGACACCGGAAAGAACGCGAGGTAGGAGGCGATCAGGGCCACCGACATCCAGCTCTCCCAGGTGAACTCGCCGAACTGGATCTGCGCGCCCCAGCGCCGAACCAGCGGGGCGATCGCGATCAGTGGCACGGTCTGGCTCAAAATGATCCACGGCAAAATCGCCGACTCGGCCAGCCGAAACCGCTGCATGAGCAGCGCGAGCGCCAGGCCGACGGCCACGCCGACCAACCAGCCAACGGCCGCGATGCCGAGGGTGAACAGCGACCCGTGCAGCACCGCCTGCCACAGCGGCAGAGCGGATGCCGCGCCGGTCACCGGATCGAGGACTCGCTCGAACATCACCCAGAGGTGGGGCATGGCGAGATCGCTCGTACGCGGCAGGACCGTGACGCCGCCGAGGATCACGCCGTCAGCCGGGCCGAAGGTCTTGTAGAGCTCCCAGATCAGGGCGAGCAGCGCGAGTCCGGCCAGGCCGAACAGGCTCCCGCGCAGGCGCGGGTGCACGACCGCCCGGCGGCGGGGTACGCGCAGCTTAGGTACTCCAAGCGCGCCGCGTGTGAGCGGGGCGGTCTGCTCGCTGGTGGCCGGCATCCGCTTGGCTATTTTGTGGCCATGATGGAATCGGTCATGGCCGGAATCACGGTTTCGCCGTAGACGCGCATCGTTTCTTCCTTGTTGTCGTGCTGCAGATAGCTGGCGAACTGGTCGACGCCGAGGTCTTTGAGTGCCTCGAGCTTCTCGATGTGGTCTTTCGCGGTGCCGAGCAGGCAGAATCGGTCGACGATCTCGTCGGGCACGAACGCGGCGTGCTCGTTGCCCGCCTTGCCGTGCTGGTTGTAGTCGTAGCCCTCACGGTTTTTGATGTAGTCGGTGAGGGCCGCAGGAACGTTGGAATCGGTGCCGTACTTGGCCACGATGTCGGCCACGTGGTTGCCGACCATTCCGCCAAACCAGCGGCACTGGTTGCGCATGTGTTCCCAGTCCGAACCGACATAGGCGGGGGCGGCGACGCAGAACTTGATCGCCATCGGGTCGCGCCCGGCGTTGGAGGCTGCGGTGCGCACGCTCTCGATCATCCACTGGGCGACGTCGAGGTCGGCCATCTGCAGAATGAAGCCGTCGCCGACCTCGCCGGCGAGTTTGAGCGCGAGCGGACCATAGGCGGCGACCCAGACCTCCAGGCTCGATCCGCGGCTCCACGGAAACTGCACCGTGGCGCCGTTGTATTCGACCGGGCGGGAGTTGGCAAGCTCCCGAATGACATGGATCGACTCACGCAGGGTCTTCAGCGTGGTCGGCGCGCCGTTGGTGGTGCGCACGGCCGAGTCGCCGCGCCCGATGCCGCAGATGGTGCGGTTGCCGTACATCTCGTTGAGAGTTGCATAAGTGGATGCCGTGACCGTCCAGTCACGAGTCGCCGGGTTGGTGACCATGGGGCCGACGATGATCTTGCTAGTCTCGGCCAGGATACGGCTGTAGATCACATAGGGTTCCTGCCAGAGCAGATGCGAGTCGAAGGTCCAGACGTGGCTGTACCCGTGTGCCTCGGCTAGTTTGGCCAGTTGCACGGTGCGCGCCGACGGCGGGTTGGTCTGTAGTACTGCTCCGAAATCCATGTCTTCCCCCTTAAATCAGATACTGGCTCAGGCCACGCTTGATGTAGCGGCCGTCACCCTTGGTGCCGAGGTAGGCGAAGTCGTCGACGACGACCTTGCCGCGGGAGATGACGGTGTCGACGTGGCCGTCGATCTCGTAGCCCTCCCAGGCGGAGTAGTCCATGTTCATATGGTGAGTCTTATCGACACCAATCGAGGTGTGCCCGTTCGGGTCGTAGATGACCACATCGCCGTCAGCGCCGGGCTGAATCACGCCCTTCTGGCCGTACATGCCGAACATGCGCGCCGGGGTGGTGGAGCAGACCTCGACCCAGCGTTCGAGTGAGATTTTGCCGTCGACCACGCCCTGGTAGATCAGGTCCATGCGGTGTTCGACCGAGCCGATGCCGTTGGGAATTTTAGAGAAGTCGGTCAGGCCCATGTCCTTCTGACCCTTCATGCAGAACGGGCAGTGGTCGGTGGAGACCATCTGGATGTCGTTCGTGGCGAGGCTCTGCCACATGTGGTGCTGGTGACCCTCGGCCTTGGCGCGCAGCGGCGTCGAGCACACCCATTTCGCGCCCTCAAACCCGGGAGCACCGAGATTGTCCTCGAGCGAGAGGTACAGGTATTGCGGGCAGGTTTCGCCGAAGACGTTCTGGCCGTTGTCCCTGGCCTGAGCGATCTGGTCTACGGCTTGCTTGGCAGACACGTGCACTATATAGAGAGGGGCACCGGTGAGGTTGGCGAGCATGATCGCCCGGTGCGTGGCTTCTTCTTCGGCCTGCCAGGGCCGGGTGAGGCCGTGGTACAGCGGGCTGGTGTTGCCGGCGGCGACGGCCTGCTGGACGAGCAGGTCGATGACGCTGCCGTTTTCGGCGTGCATCATGATCATGCTGCCGTTGGTGGCCGCGCGCTGCATGGCCTTGACAATCTGACCGTCGTCGCTGAGGAACACGCCCTTGTAAGCCATGAACAGTTTGAAGCTCGAGACGCCCTCGTCGACGAGTTCGTCCATCGCGGTGAGTGAGCTGTCTTGCACGTCACTGAGGATCTGATGAAAGCCGTAGTCGATGGCGCACTGGCCGGCAGCCTTCTGCTGCCAGGCGGCGTAGCGCTCGAGCACGTCCTCGCCGGCGTACTGCACGACGAAGTCGACGATGCTCGTGGTGCCGCCCCAGGCGGCGGCGCGGGTTCCGGTTTCGAAGGTGTCGCTGGCCTGGGTGCCGCCGAACGGCATCTCCATGTGGGTGTGGGCGTCGATGCCGCCGGGAATGACGTACTTGCCGCCGGCGTCGATGACGCGGTCGACATTGCCCGCCACATCGAAGCCGAGCAGGTTCGAGCCGGGCGCGAGCACGGCAGCGATTTTCTCCCCGTCGATCAGCACATCGGCGAGTCCTCGGCCCGTGGCATTGACCACGGTGCCGTTCTTGATCAAAGTCTTCATGGCATCCTCTTCGCTCAAAAGTGTCAGGGATAGCGGATTCTGCCGACCGGGTCCGTCGGCAGCATCCGCAGTGCTGATTTAACTGCGCCGTGCGCTTTAAGGGGCGACGAGGGGCTCGTAGGAGTCGGGGCGACGGTCGCGGTAGAACTGCCAGTCGCGGCGCACCTCGCGAATGACGCCGAGGTCGAGGTCACGCACGACGATCTCCTCGGTGTCGGTCGAGGCCCGCTCGCCCACGTAGTTGCCCTTGGGATCAACGAAGTACGAGCTGCCGTAAAACGTCACGGCCTCGTCGCCAAACTCGGCCTCTTCGTTGCCGATGCGGTTGTTCGCGCCGACGTAGTACTGGTTGGCGACCGCGGCGGCTGGCTGCTCGAGCTCCCACAGCCGGTTGGACAGCCCCGGCTTGGTCGCCGAGGGATTGAACACGATCTCGGCGCCGTTCAGGCCGAGCGCGCGCCAGCCCTCCGGAAAGTGGCGGTCGTAGCAAATATAGACGCCGATCTTGCCGTACCTGGTGTCGAAAACCGGGTAGTCGGTGTTGCCGGGGCGAAAGTAAAATTTTTCCCAGAACTGGGGCAGGTGCGGAATGTGGTGCTTGCGGTACTTGCCGAGATAGGTTCCGTCGGCATCGATGACCGCGGCGGTGTTGTAGAGCACGCCGGGCTGTTCTTCTTCGTACATCGGAACGACGATGACCATGTTGTACTCGCTCGCAAGCTTTTGAAACCGCTCGACGATGGGGCCGGGAACGGGCTGAGCGTAGTCGTAGTATTTGGCGTCCTGCACGATGCCGAAGTAGGGGCCGTGAAACAGTTCCTGAAAGCAGATCACCTGAACGCCCTGGGCGGCCGCGGTGCGCACGAATCCCTCGTGCTTCTGAATCATGGATTCTTCATCACCGGTCCAGGTGGCCTGAGTGATCGCCGTTCGAACGATGTTTCTGGTGTCGGAGGTGGTGCCGTTACTCATGCTGTGCCTTCCACTTGCTTCGTTAGCCAATGACCGTAACGAACCGCGCTGTTCGTATTGTTATTATTTGACGTAAACATTTCAAATGTGTTTCTCTGTGTATCGCACGCATTAATCATCCTGTCGGCCAACGCACCCAGGGGCAAGGGCAATGCAGAACTTTATCGACGAAATTGAGCAGCGCACCCCCGCGGGGATCGCCGCGGCCATCGGGCGACTGATCGCCTCCGGTCGCCTCGCACCGGGCGACCGCCTGCCCACCGTGCGACTGCTGGCCGGCGAGCTCGGCGTGAGCCCCGCGACCGTCAGCCACGCTTGGCAGGCGCTCTCCGCGGTCGGCCTGATCGTGTCGCGTGGTCGCGGCGGCACCTTCGTTCAGGATGCCGCGCCCAGGTGGTTGCCGGCCCGCAGCCAGTCCATGATCGGCGCGGTCGGTCCGGCCCGCCTCGACCTCTCCCGCGGCACGCCAGACCCGCGGTTGTTGCCGGCGCTGGGGCCGGCGCTCTCCCGGGTAGCGCAGCGCGCGGAAACGCCGAGCTATCAGGATCTGCCCATTATTCCGGAGCTGCTCGAGGTACTGCGGACTTCGTGGCCGTACCCGGTGGAGACGATCACCATCGTCGACGGTGCCCTCGACGCCATCTCGCGCAGCCTCGATGCGGTCGCTCGCTTCGGCGACCGGGTGATCGTGGAGAACCCATCGTTCCCGCCGTTCTTCGACCTGCTCGACCAGCTCGGCCTGGAACGGCTGCCGGTGGCCGTCGACGAGCACGGCATCATTCCGGCCGACTTCGCCGAAGCCCTCAAGCTCGGTCCGGCCGTCGTGCTCCTGCAGCCGCGCGCGCACAATCCCACCGGCGCGTCGATGACCGTGCAGCGGGCCGAGGAACTCGCCCACCTGCTGCGCACAACGGCGGCCAGCGCCGACACCATCGTGATCGAAGACGACCACTCCGCCGAGATCAGCATCGCCCCCGACGTGAGTCTCGGCGTCTGGCTACCCGAACGAACCCTGCACGTGCGCAGCTTTTCGAAGTCGCACGGCCCCGACCTCCGCATGGCCGCCCTCGGCGGTCCGGCCGCATTGATCGACCCGATCGTGTCCCGCAGGATGCTCGGCCCGGGGTGGACCAGCCGCATGCTGCAGACAATTTTGCACGACCTGCTCACCAACGGCGAGAGCATGGCGCAGATCAGCGAGGCCCGGCGCATCTACTTCGCCCGGCAGCGTGCCCTCGCCGATGCCCTGGGCGAGTTCGGCCTCGACGTGATGCAGGCCGACGGTATCAACACCTGGCTGCCGGTGCAAAACGAACGGGACGCCATGGTGCGCCTGGCCGCCTCCGGCATTCGGGTGGCCGGCGGCTCGCCGTTTCTCGCAACCCCGTACCTTTCCAGCACCGGCGGTCCCGCGTTCATTCGCGTGACCGCCGGGGCCCTGCCCGACGATATTCGGCCGGTGGCCGAGGCCCTGGCCGCGGCGGCGCATCCGCTTGATTCGGCCGTGCACGAGGTCGGGGCGCGCTGGGCGTAGCGGGCTTCGGCCAGTGCGCGGATCAGCCCAGCTGGCGCAGCCGGGGGGCCAGGTCGCGCTCGAACAGGTCGAGGAAGCGCTTCTGGTCATGGCCGGGGGCATGGAAGACCAGGTGGTTGAGGCCCGCGTCGAGGTAGGGCTTGATCAGGGCGACGGCCTCATCGGGGTCGGACGCCACGATCCAGCGCTTGGCGACCTGTTCGATCGGCAGGGCGTCGGCGGCGGCTTCCATCTCCATCGGGTCTTGGATGGAGTGCTTCTGCTCGGGAGTGAGGGACAGTGGCGCCCAGAACCTGGTGTTCTCGAGCGCGGTGTCCCGGTCGGTGTCGTAGGAGATCTTGATCTCGATCATGCGATCAATGTCGTCCTGCGGGCGCCCGACCTTCTCGAGGCCCTCAGCCACGGCCGGCAGCAGCTTGTCGGTGTAGAGCTCCATGCCCTTGCCTGAGGTGCAGATGAAGCCGTCGCCGGCGCGGCCGGCGTAACGGGCCACGACGGGGCCGCCGGCCGCGATGTAGACCGGCACCGGGGCATCCGGAACGTCGTACAGGGTCGCACCGACCGTGTTGTAGTACTCCCCCTCGAAGTCGGTTCGTTCGCCCGTCCAGAGCTGGCGCATGAGGTCGACGGCCTCGCGCAGGCGGGCGAAGCGCTCCTTGAACTCGGGCCACTCACCCTGGTAACCGGTGGCGATCTCATTGAGGGCTTCGCCGGTTCCGACGCCGAGCATGATGCGCCCGGGGTACAGGCAACCCATGGTGGCGAAGGCCTGGGCGATCACGGCCGGGTTGTAGCGAAAGGTGGGGGTCATCACCGACGTGCCGATCTGCACCCGCTTCGTGCGCTCGCCGACCGCGGCCATCCAGGCCATGGCGTACGGCGCGTGCCCGCCCTCGTGCCGCCAGGGCTGAAAGTGGTCGCTCACGGTCACGCTGTCGAGCCCGTGTTCCTCGGCCATGACACCGAGTTCGACCAATTCTCGCGGTGCGAACTGCTCCGCCGACGCCTTCAGTCCCAGCTTCAACATGCGCTCTCCCTCGTCGAGTTACTCAGCCTGTTCAGCCTATGCCCTGTTTTTTCTGCGCCCCTGATACGGTGTTCACTACCACCGATTAGATTTTATTGGTTGAGCTTGCCTCGATTTGGGCAGCAGGTCGCTGGACAGTCCAGTTTCCCGCGCCCAAATTTTGTGAGGTCCCGCATGCTCCGTCGTTCCCGTTTTCTGTTCATCGGCGTCGGCATCAACGCCGCCCTGCTGCTCAGCGGATGCGCCGCCACGGCGACGCCCGCCGCCACTCCGGGATCGTCCCCCGCTTCGTCAACAGCTGCCCGCGCGGGCTACCCCATCACGGCTGACAACTGCGGCACCAGCGTCACCGTCGCAGCCGCCCCCGAACGGATCGTGTCGATCAAGTCCTCGGCCACCGAACTGCTGCTCGCCCTTGGACTCGGCGACCGCATCGTCGGCTCAGCCTTTCTCGACGGCCCCCTACCTGATTCGCTCGCGGCAGCCGGCGCCGACCTCAACGTGATCAGCGACTTTCTGCCCGGACAGGAGGCGGTGCTTGGCCTGAACCCCGACTTCATCTACGGCGGGTGGGAATCCAACTTCAGCGCCGACGGCGTGGGCGAGCGCCCCGCCCTCGAGGCTCTCGGCGTGGGAACCTACGTCTCGCCGGCCGCCTGCAAGGGCGACTCCATGCCGAACCCGCTCACCTTCGACACGGTTTTCGCCGAAATCGACGAGGCCGGTGCCATCTTCGGCGCAACGGATGCCGCAGCCAAGCTGGTCAGCGGCCTGCAGTCCGACCTCGCCGCCCTCAAGCCGACCGCGACCGACACCACGGCCTTGTGGTACTCAAGCGGAACCACGACCCCCTATGTCGGTGCCGGTATCGGCTCACCCGAGATGATCATGGACGCCGCCGGGCTCACCAACATCTTCGCCGACGTGAGCGACACCTGGACCTCGGCGGGCTGGGAATCGATCATCGAGGCCAACCCGAGCGTCATCGTGCTCGTCGACGCCACCTGGAACACCGCCGCGTCGAAGATCGCCCACCTGGAGTCCGACCCGGCCACGCAGGTGCTCGACGCCGTCAAGAACCAGCGCTACATCATCCTGCCGTTCGCCGCGACCGAGGCCGGCATCCGCAACGTCGAAGCGACGGCGTCCACGATCTCGCAGCTAGCCGCGCTCGACGAGTGACCCGCAGTAAGTACCTCGGGTGGCTGGTCGCGGCAGCCGCTCTGCTCGTGCTCGGGTGCGCGGTCGCCGTGACCATCGGGCCGGCAGCGGTGAGCCTCGCCCAGGTGGCGGGCAGCATCGGCGCGCACCTCGGTCTGCCCGTCGAGCCGGTACCGCTACTCATCGACTCGATCGTCTGGCAGCTGCGGCTCCCCCGGGTGCTCACGGCCGCGCTGGTCGGCGCGGGCCTCGCCCTGAGCGGCGCGGTGATGCAGAGCGTGACGCGCAACCCCCTCGCCGACCCGTACCTGCTCGGGTTGTCGAGCGGGGCATCCGTCGGAGCGGTGTGCGTGGTCATTCTCGGCATCGGATTTGCCCTGCCGGCCGCAGCGTTTGCCGGGGCATTGCTGGCCCTAATGGCGACGCTCAGCATCGCCAAGGTCGGCGGAACGATCACCCCGGTGCGGGCCGTGCTTGCCGGCCTGGCCATCGCCCAGCTCGCCGGTGCCCTCACCTCGTTCATCATCTTCTGGGCGGCCAAGGGCGACTCCTACCGCGAGATCCTCAACTGGCTGCTCGGCTCGGTGGCCGGTGCCACCTGGCAGAGCGTAATGATCGCGGCGACAGCCGTTTTGGTCGTGGGCACCGGCATTGTCCTGTCGGCGACCCGGCTCGACGCGTTCGCCTTCGGTGACACGTCGGCGGCCAGCCTCGGCATCAACGTCAATCGCACCCGCTGGGCCCTGCTCGGTTCGGTCGCTCTGCTCACCGGGGCCATGGTGGCCGTGAGCGGGTCCATCGGGTTCGTCGGGCTCATTCTGCCGCACCTGGTGCGCGGCATCAGCGGCCCGGGTCACCGCCGCCTGCTCCCGCTCGTCGCGGTCTGCGGGGCGCTGTTCCTGGTGATCGCCGATACCCTCGCGCGCACCGTGTTCGACCCGCGCGAGCTGCCGGTGGGCATCATCACCGCGTTCATCGGCGTACCGGTGTTCATTTTGCTGATCAAGAGAAAGAAGTCGAAGCTGTGGGCGTAGAACTCGATCGGTTGTCGTTCAGCATCGACGGCACCAGCATTTTGCGGGACGTTTCGGCGTCACTGCCCACCGGCAGCGTCACCGGCCTGCTCGGGCCGAACGGCGCCGGCAAGTCCACCCTGCTTCGCCTGATCGCGGGTATCGACACAGCGGATGCCGGCACCGCCTCCCTCGACGACGTCGCCATCGGCTCCCTTCCGCGGCGCGAGGCGGCCCGGCGGATCGCGCTGCTCGAGCAGAACGCCGCCCCGAGTGTGGAATTGACCGTGCTCGAGGTTGTGCTGCTGGGGCGCATTCCCCACCGCACCAAACTCATGGGCTCGTTCAGCGGCGCGGAGGATCGCACTGTCGCTCTGGACGCCCTCGAACTGGTCGGCGCGGGAACTCTAGCCGATCGGTCGTGGCACGCTCTGAGCGGTGGGCAGCAGCAGCGCGTGCAGATCGCCCGGGCCATGGCGCAGCAACCGAGCCTGCTTCTGCTCGACGAACCGACCAACCACCTCGACGTGAGTGCCCAGCTATCGTTGCTCGGGCAGGTGCGCGAGCTGGGCGTGACGGCGATCATGGCCCTGCACGATCTCAACCTCGCCGCGGCCTACTGCGACCACATCCTGCTGCTCGATGGCGGCCTGCTGGTAGCCTCCGGCACGCCCGCTGCGGTGCTCACCCCCGAGATCATCGGCGCCGCCTACGGCGTGGACTGCTACATTCTCGAGCATCCTCGCGGCGGTCATCCGGTCATCGTCTATGCGGCTGCTTCGGTGTCGGCATGAGCGGCGGCGGCATGAGCGGCGGCGGCATGACGAGCCTGAAGCGCGTAACCGTTCTGGCCGGCGGTGTCGGCGGTGCCCGCTTCACCCGCGGCATGTTGGCGCAGCTCGCGGTGGAAGCTCCCGACGCCACCGTGACGGTGATTGTGAACACGGGCGACGACATGTGGCTGGACGGGCTGCGCATCTGCCCCGACCTTGACACGGTCATGTACACGCTCGGTGACGGCATCAACGCGGAGCAGGGCTGGGGCCGCCCCGACGAGACCCGGAGGACCTCCGCCGAGATCGCGGCCTACGGTCGCGGCTGGTCCTGGTTCACCCTCGGCGATCTCGATCTGGCCACCCACATCGTGCGCACCGATCTGCTGCGCAGCGGTTCTACGCTCTCTGAGGCGACGGAATTTCTCTGCCGCCGCTGGCAGCCCGGGGTGCGGCTGCTGCCGATGAGTGATCAGCCCGTGGAAACCCACGTATGCCTCGCCGAGAATATAGATGAGCACTCCGTGGGCGACTATATCCACTTCGAAGAATGGTGGGTTCGCTACCGGGCGAAGGTGCCGATCACCGGGTTCGAGCAGCGGGGACTCGCTGACGCGGTCGCCGCGCCGGGGGTGCTCGAAGCCATCACCGAGGCCGACCTCGTCGTGCTGCCGCCATCGAATCCGGTCGTGTCGGTCGGCACGATCCTGGCCGTTCCGGGCATACGTGCTGCGCTGCGGTCGACCGCGGCCCGCGTGGTCGGAGTCTCTCCGATTGTCGGCGGCGCGGCGGTGCGCGGAATGGCCGACGCCTGCCTCCGCACGATCGGGGTCGAGACCAGTGCACTCGCGGTCGGGCTTCACTACGGTGCCCGCAGCCGGGGCGGCATCCTCGACGGCTGGCTCATCGACGAAACGGATGCCGTGGCCCTGCCCGCTCTCGCGGCCGCCGGCATCCGCTCGGCCGCTGTGCCGCTGTGGATGACCGACCTGCCCGCCACGACCGCGATGGCGGCCGCCGCCCTGACGCTGTGGCCCGGAGCCAGGAGCTAGACCAGTTCGCTCGTGTGCGGCCCGAGCCCCAGCGCCCGGGCGGTGTCGAGGTCGGCTGCGGTGTCGACGTCGCGTCGCAGCGACGAGCTCGGCGGCAAGTCCAGCACGACGTGCCCGTCGCCCTCGTGCGCGGCGCGGGAGCCGAGACCGAACCGCGGAGTGAACCTGTAGCCGGCCCGCGCGAGCAGCGTCGTTGTTCCCACGCCTTCCGCATCGGCCACCATCGAGAGCGGGTGCGTGGCCGCGAGCGCGAACGCCGTTTCTACATCGGCCACGTGCAGGGCCGGCAGATCTCCGGTCACAACGGCCAGATTCGCGTCGGGGCACGCGAACCGGGCCGCCTCGGCACCCTGCTCGATCGCGGCGTTCAATCGGTCCTGCCCCGCGTCCGGGCCCGGCGCCTCCGGCACGATGACCGCGCCGAGTGCGGCCAGCGCCACGCCGAGCCGTGCACTCGCGGTCACCACGAACACGCGCTCCACAGCGGATGCCGCCACCAGCGCCGCTACCGTGTCCAACGCGAACGCATCGGCGAGCGCCGCCCGTCCGGCCCCGGCCCCGAGGCGGCTCTTCGCCCCGGAGGTTCCCTTCACCGGGACGACCACCACCCACCGAGTCTGATCCACGGTAAACACGCTATCAGCGCTCCGCCGGCAAACCCGCGCAACCCGGCACGCGGTAGCCTCAGGGGCCGAGTAGCCAACATCCGTACGTTCGAATGAACGGCCCCGGAGGTCCCCTGTCACAGTCGCTCACCGCACAGGCTCGCGCGCTTCCCCTGGCGATCGTCACCTATCTGGAGCGCAGCGCGAGCGCCAAGCCCACCTCCGCTCGAGCGACCTTTGTCGAAAACGCTGTCGTCGTCGACGACGGCAAGACGTACACCGGCGAGCCGGCCATCACGGCCTGGCTGGCCGGCAGCGCCGCCGAGTTCGAATACACGACCACCCTGCTGCGCACCGAGAAGGACGAGGCGGCAACGACCGTCATCAACCGCATCGAGGGCAACTTTCCCGGCCGCAGCGTCGACCTCAGCTACCGCTTCGAGCTCGCCGCCGAGACCGGCCTGATCCAGAACCTCACGATCTCGATCTAGCTTTTCTCGGCTGCTGCAGCCAACCCGGCGGCGAACCCCTCGCGATACCCTTCGGCGCGGGCCTCGGCGGTGCCGAGCCTAAACATGTCGGTGTCGCTCGGGCGCTGTAACGCCCGGGCGCCGACGGCATCGAGGTCGCCGACGAGCCGGCCGAGTCCGCGCAGCACGGCGACCGGGTTGCCGCTGGTCTTGCCCTTGACCAGATCGGCGGCTCCGGCGATCTCGTCGGCGACCGCCGCGACGGTGACGTCGAGGCGGCGACCCGAGACATCCGTTGTGCCGCGCAGGTCGTCGAGTACCGCAAGCCCCGCCGCACCGATGGCGATGTCGGTCTGGCCCTCGCGCCACGGGCGCCCGGCAGTATCGGTGATCAGCACGCCGAGCCGCAGGCCGGTGCGCTCGCGAAGGGCTGTGCAGAGCGCGCGAGCGGAGGCATCCGGATCGACCGGCAGCAGCAGCACGACGCCCGCGGGCGCGTTGCTGGTGTCGACGCCGGCCGCCGCCATCACGAGTCCCTGCCGGTTCTCGACGATGCGGGTGACTCCACCCGGGTAGGCGCGTGAGGCCACGATCCGCACGGTCTCGTCGGTGATCGCCTGTTCGCGGTCGGCCGCTGGCACAGCCCGCCCCTCGGCCTTCGAAACGATCTTGCTGGTCACCGCCACAATATCGCCATCAATCAGGCGGGACCGTGCGGCCTCCGCGATTAGGGCGGCGAGGTCGTCACCGGCCGTGATCTCACCAAACCCACCGAGGGTGAACACCTTCAGGCCGAACAGTTCCATTGCCCCCACTTCCGCCGCGGCCGCGTCGGGCCAGGCGTCGTGCGGCATCAGCGCACCAGCTTCGGCAGAACGGATGCGCCGAAGACGTCGATCCACTGCTTCTGGTTGCGGCCGACGTTGTGCAGGTAGATGCGATCGAAGCCGAGGTCGACGAATTTCTGGATGTATTTGCGGTGCTCGTCGGGGTCGGCCGAGATGACCATGCGGCCCTCGAAGTCCTCCGGACGCACCATTTTGGCCAGCTGCTCGAACTCGAACGGCGATCGAATATCGCTCTTCGGAAACTTCATGCCGCCGTTCGGCCACTCGTGCAGGGCATTGGTCATGGCCTCTTCGTCGGTTTCGGCCCAGCTCATGTGCAGTTGCAGCACCTTGGGCATGGTCGACGGGTCTTTGCCGGCCTCGCGGGCGCCGCCGTCGAACTTGCCGAACAGCATCGCGATCTTCTCCAGCGGGGCGCCGACCGTGATCAGGCCGTCCGCCAGCCGACCGGCGCGTTTGGCGGTGACCGGGCCGGCCGTGGCTACCAGAATCTCCGGGGCAACGTCCGGCATGGTCCACAGCCGGGTGGATTCAAGCTTGAAGAATTGCCCGGAGTGCTTGACGTCCTTGTCGGCCAGGGATCCGGCGAACAGCTTGGAGATGATCTCGATGGCCTCGAACATGCGGTTGATGCGCTCCGGGGCTTCGGGCCAGTAGCCGCCCACAATGTGCTCGTTCAGCGCTTCACCGCTGCCGAGTCCCAGCCAATGCCGACCCGGGTGCATCGAGGCCAGCGTCGCGGAAGCCTGCGCGACCATGGCCGGGTGCCAGCGAAAGGTGGGCGCCGTCACGCCGGGTCCGAAGTCGCCGGTGGTGCGCTCGGCGATCGAAGCGAGCACGCTCCAGACGAAGCTCGACTGACCCTGCGCTGGAACCCAGGGCTGAAAGTGGTCGGCCGCCATCACGCCGGTGAAACCGTGCTGCTCCGCGTAGGCCGACAGTGCGACCGCCTCGGCCGGTGCAAACTGCTCCAACATGGCCGCGTAGCCAATCCGCAACTCCGTCAAAATACCCTTTCCGCCCATAACCGTGTATCTGTGTCCATTCAATCGCAACACGGTCGCGGCTGCGTTCGATACCGCGGAAGGCGGCATCCGCTTGGCCGGGCGGCACGCTGGCCCTTATAGGCTGGAGGCATGCGCATCGCCACCTGGAACGTCAATTCCGTTCGTGCCCGCTCCGGACGAATCGTCGACTGGATGGAACGCGAAGACATCGACGTTCTCGCCATGCAGGAGATCAAGTGCAAGCCCGAGCAGTTTCCCTCGCAGGTGTTCGAGGACGCCGGCTACGACCTCGCCATTCACGGTTTGAGCCAGTGGAATGGCGTGGCGTTTGCCAGCCGCGAGCCGATGACGGATGTCGTCACCAGTTTTCCGAATATGCCCGGCTTCCTGAAGGGTGCGGTCGGTCCAGACCAGCCGCTCGAGGCGCGCGCGCTCGGCGTGACCGTGAACGACCTGCGCCTGTGGAGCCTGTACGTGCCGAACGGGCGTGCGCTCGGCGACCCGCACTACGACTACAAGCTGGCCTGGCTGAAGGCCCTCGAGGCCCACGCGGTCGCGGAGCTCGAGGCCCATCCCACGCTCGCGCTGGCCATGATGGGCGACTGGAACGTCGCGCCCCGCGACGAAGACGCCGGCGACCCGACACTGGTTCCCGGTCTCTCCACGCACATTTCGCCGCCGGAACGCGCGGCGTTCGAGGCCTTCCAGGCAGCCGGCCTGACCGACGTCGTGCGCCCGATCGTGCCGGAGGGCTTCACCTACTGGGACTACAAGCAGCTGCGGTTTCCGCGCAACGAGGGCATGCGCATCGACTTCATCCTCGGCTCGCCCGCCTTCGCCGATCTGGTAACGGATGCCAGCATCCACCGCAATGAACGCAAGGGCGACGCCCCGAGCGACCACGTTCCGGTGCTCGTCGACCTCGATCTGGGCGGCGACGATGACGACCGCCCGATGATCTTCTAACAGAAAGATGCGTTAACGACAGCTGCCCCCGGCTTTTCGGCCGGGGGCAGCTGTCGTTGCAGTAAAACGTACAGTGCGAGGTGCCGGTGGTTAGACCGAAACCTTCTTGGGAGCCTGGTACTTCGGGTGTGCCTGTTCTGCGGCCAGTTCGAATTCGGCATCGATCGCGGCGTTCGGCTTGTACGTGGCGAGGGAGACCACGACGGCCACGATCATGCTGGCCGCGAAGCCGGGCACGATCTCATACAGGGTGTCGCCGAGGGCGGAGTTACCCCAAACGAACACGACGACGGCACCGGTGACCATGGAGGCCAGGGTGCCCCAGGTGGAGAGCTTCTTCCAGTACAGCGAGAGGATGACCACCGGGCCGAAGGCGGCACCGAAGCCGGCCCAGGCGAAACCGACCAGGTCGAGAATGGTCGAGTTCTGCTGCAGCGCGATCAGTGCGGCGATGACGGCCACGACGAGCACGCCGATACGGCCGAGCATGACCAGCTGCTTGGGCGCGGCATCCTTGCCCACAATCTTGTAGAGGTCTTCAACGAGCGCCGACGACGAGACGATGAGCTGCGAGGAGATGGTGCTCATGATCGCGGCAAGCACGGCGGCGAGCACGAGACCCGCGATGAAGGGGTGGAACAGGGTCTGCGAGAGAATGAGGAACACAGTCTCCGGGTTTGCGAGATCCAGGTCGGGGTTCTGCTGGAAGTACGCGATACCGATCAGGGCGGTCGCAATAGCACCGAGGGCGGTGAGGATCATCCAGCCGATGCCGATGCGGCGACCAGCCTTGGCGTCCTGCGGGGTGCGCATGGCCATGAAACGCACGATGATGTGCGGCTG
Organism: Cryobacterium sp. Hh11; assembly: GCF_004404045.1. NCBI lineage: Bacteria > Bacillati > Actinomycetota > Actinomycetes > Micrococcales > Microbacteriaceae > Cryobacterium > Cryobacterium sp. Hh11. The sequence goes on from NZ_SOHF01000007.1 coordinate 91,033, forward strand.
GCCGACGTAACCGAGGCCCCAGGCGGCAGCCGAGATGACACCGAGCACGGATCCGCCGGCGGTCAAAGACAGCAGGTCGGGGTTGACTTCGCGGATGGAGTCGAGGGTTGCGACGACTCCGCCGGTGGCGTTCAGCGCTACGAGGGGAACAGCGATCAGCGCGGCGAGCATGAGGATGCCCTGGGCAACGTCGGTGAGGGTAGCACCGAGAAAGCCGCCGAACAGGGTGTACAGCAGGGTGACGCCGCCGACGATCAGCATGCCGGTGACGAACGTGGAGCCGAAGGACTCCTCGAAGAACACTCCTCCGGCAACCATGCCGGAGGAGACGTAGAACGTGAAGAACACCAGGATGATCACGCCGGAGACCACGCGCAGCAGGCGCGACGTGTCTTTCAGTCGGTTCTCGAAGAAGCTCGGGATGGTGATCGAGTTCTTCGATACGAAGGTGTAGGAGCGCAGCCGCGGTGCCACGAACTTCCAGTTCAGCCAGGCACCGATGGTGAGGCCGATGGCGATCCAGGCCTCAACGAGGCCGGACACGTAGATGGCTCCGGGGAGACCGAGCAACAGCCAGCCGGACATGTCCGAAGCACCCGCGCTCAGGGCCGCTGTGCCCGGCTTGAGTCCTCGGCCGGCGAGCATGTAGTCGTCAAGGTCTTTGGTCTGACGAAAGGCAAAGTAGCCGATGGCAACCATGCCTGCGAGATATAAAACGATTGCAATGAGTTGAAATGTTTGATCCGTCAATGGGATTCCTTTGTTGGGATGCCCGACGTACTGGACGTGATTACTCGAGGTGCGAGCAAGCTCAAAGCGCCAGTCTCGCAGAAATATGGGCATGACGCCATCTTTAACCGCCCATTCGCCCCCGTAACCGTTTGATAACGGAGGGCTTACCCCCTGACCGCGGTCGCCCTGAACGTGCCCACAATGACCGCACGAGGCGTCCACTCCTTCCCCTCCTCGGCCAAATTGGATACAGTATCCAAATGACCGGGATTATTGATGAGGCGCGCACGACGGGGCCGCTGGACGGCATCCGTATTGCGGATTTTTCTCGCGTGCTCGCCGGGCCATTTGCCACCATGATGCTGGCCGATTTCGGCGCCGATGTGATCAAAATCGAGCACCCGCTCGGCGATGACACCCGCGCCTGGGTGCCGCCGGTCGACCCGAACGGCATTGGTAGCTATTTCGCGAGCGTCAACCGCAATAAACGCTCTGTGGTCTGCGATTTACGTACCGAGAACGGCCTGGCTGAAGCGCGCGCCCTCGCGCTGAGCGCCGACGTCGTGATCGAAAACTTTCGCCCGGGCGTCATGGAGCAGTACGGCCTCGACTACGCCAGTTTGACCGCGGAGCGCCCCGAGCTCGTCTACTGCTCGATCACCGGATTCGGCCGCGCCGGCGGCGCGGCGCTCCCCGGCTACGACCTGCTCGTGCAGGCGGTCGGCGGGCTGATGAGCGTGACCGGCTCGGCCGCCGAAGAACCGAGCAAGGTCGGGGTCGCCCTCGTCGATGTACTGACCGGGCAGAACGCGGTCGTCGGCATTCTCGCCGCACTGCGCTCGCGCGAGCAGACCGGTCTGGGCCAGCGAGTCGAGGTGAATCTGCTCTCGTCCTTACTCGCCGGGCTGGTCAACCAGGCCTCGAGCACCCTCGCCACCGGGGTCGCCCCGCAGCGCCTTGGCAACGCTCACCCGAGCATCGCGCCCTATGAAACATTTCGAACCCTGGACGACCCGATCGCGATCGCGGTCGGCACCGACAAGCAGTTCAGCGCGCTCGTACAGGTGCTCGACCGCCCCGAGCTGGCACGCGACCACCGGTTCGGCTGCAACGCCGACCGCCTCGCCCATCGCGCGGTGCTCAAAGAGCTGCTCGAAGCGCGGCTCGCCACACGTCCGGCCACGGAATGGACCGCACTGCTGGCGACCGCGCGCGTGCCGGCCGGCAAGGTGAATTCGATCGCCGAGGCGCTCGAACTGGCCACCGAACTCGGCCTCGCCCCGGTCGTGCCAGTGACCGATTCGAACCGCTCGCGGGTGAGCCAGCAGATCGCCAACCCGATCAGCCTCTCCGCGACCCCCGCACGATACCGGCGCCCGCCGCCACTGCTCGGGGAACACAATGGTGCGACCTTTTTCTGACCATAAGCATCCGCTCTACTGAAGGAAGACGACTCATGACCACCCTCATTGACACCGATCTGACCGACGCCGCCGACCTCGTGGGCATCGATTCCCTGCTGACCGAGACCGAGATCACCCTGCGCAATGCGGTGCGGGCCTTCGTCAACACCACGATCAAACCGAACATCGCCGGGTGGTACGAGAACGCGGTCTTTCCGCTCGAGATCATTCCGCAGCTGGCCAGGCTCGGCCTGCTCGGCATGCACCTCACAGGCTACGGCTGCCCCGGGCGCAGCTCGGTCGAGTACGGCCTCGCTGCGCTCGAGCTCGAGGCCGGCGATTCTGGGCTGCGCACCTTCGTGAGCGTGCAGGGGTCACTCGCGATGAGCGCGATCCACAAGCACGGCTCCGAGGAGCAGAAAAACGAGTGGCTGCCGCGCATGGCCGCCGGTTCGGTGATCGGCTGCTTCGGGCTGACCGAGCCTTCGGCCGGCTCCGACCCGGCGAGCATGACCACTTTCGCGCGCCGCGACGGCACCGATTGGATTCTCAACGGCATCAAGCGCTGGATTGGCCTGGCCTCGATCGCACAGGTCGCCATCATCTGGGCGATGACGGATGACGGAATCCGCGGCTTCGTCGTCCCCACCGATACCCCCGGATTCGTCGCCACGCCGATCGAGCAAAAGCTCTCGATGCGAGCCTCGATTCAGTGCGAGATTGAATTGACCGAGCTGCGCCTGCCCGACTCGGCGATGCTGCCCAAGGCGCGCGGTCTGCGCGGCCCGTTCGAGTGCCTGAACGAGGCCCGCTACGGCATCGTCTGGGGCGTCATGGGGGCGGCCCGCGACAGCTACCTTACGGCGCTGGCCTTCTCGCAGGAGCGGATGCAGTTCGGCAAGCCGCTCGCCGGCTACCAGCTGACCCAGCAAAAGCTCGTCAACATGGCGCTCGAAATCAACAAGGGCACGCTGCTCGCCCTGCAGCTCGGCCGGCTCAAGGACGCCGGCACGCTCGCTCCGCACCAGATCTCGGTCGGCAAGCTCAACAACTGCCGCGAAGCCATCACCATTTGCCGGGAGGCCCGCGCCATGCTCGGCGGCAACGGCATCACCCTGGACTATTCCCCGATGCGCCACGCCAACAACCTCGAAAGCGTGCGCACCTACGAGGGCACCGACGAGGTACACACCCTCATTCTCGGCCAGCACATCACCGGCATCCCGGCCTTTCGCTAGAGTTTTGACAGTGTCTTCTCCCAATCCGACCCAGCGCCCGCCGACCGTTCCGGCATTCGTGCTCGCTGAGTTGCGGCGCCTGATCGCCGTCGGTGAGTTTGTTCCCGGGCAGCCACTGCGACAGGAGGATCTGGCCGAACGCCTCGGCGTCAGCCGGGTTCCAGTGCGGGAGGCCCTCAACACGCTCGAAACCGAGGGGCACGTCGTGCACGAGCCGCATCGCGGCTACCGGGTGACCGAGCTCTCGCTCGCCGACCTGCTCGAAGTGTACCGACTGCGGCAGCTGCTCGAGGCGGAGGCGGTGCGCGCCACGATCGCGCGCGGCGGCGAACACGTGCTCACCGCACTGCGCGCCACCGCCGTCGAGGTGGAGCGGGCTAATGCGGCCGGCGACCTGCTCGCCATGAACGAGGCCAACCGGCGGTTTCACTTCGTACTCGTGACGTCATCCGGGCTCCCCCGGCTGGAACGCATTCTGCGTGCCCTCTGGGATTCGACCGAAGCCTACCGCCGGCTCTACTACGAGCAGGCGGGCAACCGGGCCTTGGTCGAGCACGAGCATGCCGCCATCGTCGACGCCTTCGCCGCCGGGGACACCGAGCTCGTCATCGGCCTGCTCGATGAGCATCGAGGCCACGCCACGACCGCCCTCGGCGCGCTGCTGGCCTGAGCTGCCAGGCCAGCGGATGCCGGTCAGACGACGCGGAACGCGAGCTCGCCGATCCCGTCGATTCCGGCGGTGACCTCTTCACCGGGCTCAATGCGGCCGACACCGGCGGGAGTCCCAGTGAAAATCAGGTCACCCGGACGCAGCGTGACGAAGCGGGACAGCGCGGCAATCACGTTGGGGACGGGCCAGATTTGGTCGGCGAGGTCCCCGTCCTGGCGGGTGTCACCGTCGACGTCGAGCCAAATGCGGGCCGCGGCCGGATGACCGATCGTGGCCGCGGCGACGAGCGGCGAGCACGGTCCGGAAAAGTCGAAGCCCTTGGAGAGGTCCCACGGGCGACGCGCGGCCTTGGCTGCGTCCTGCAGATCGCGGCGGGTGAGGTCGACGCCGGCGGCGTAGCCGAAGACGTGGCCGAGGGCATCCACTGCCGCGATGTCGGCGCCGCCAACGCCGATTGCGACGACGAGTTCCATCTCGAAGTGTAGGTTGTCGGTCTCGGGCGGGTAGGGAACCTCGTGGACAGAAACGCCGCGAGCGGGAATGCCCTCGGTCACGGCGAACACGGCGTCGGCCGGTTTGGCGAAGAAGAAGGGCGGCTCCCGATCGGGGTCATTGCCCATTTCTCGCGCATGGTCGGCGTAGTTGCGCCCGACGCAGTAGACCCGGTTCAGGTAGAACCGGTCGGCCGAGTCACTGATCGGCAGGCTGGTGGGTTTCGGCGGGGAGAACGGGGCCGGCAAGCCGGTCTCGGGGGTGCTGAGCGACATTTTCATCCTTTCGAGGGCAAAATCATTTGGTGCCCCTGCATATCTGCGGAGAACTTCACGGTCACGCGCGAACGCACCGTGCGGTGACCCAGTGATTTCGGGGGATGTGAGCAAAATCTCCGCAGTTCTGCCGGCACTCAGGCAAGGAGGGCCGCGATCACGAGCAGGGCGGGCATGGACAGGATCGTGGTGAGCAACACGGTGTCGCGGGTGACGACCATGGCCCGGTCGTAGCGCGAGGCGAAGTTGAAGATGTTCTGCGCGGTCGGCAGCGCCGACACGGCGACGACGGCGAACAATTCGGCACCGGCGAGGTCGAACACGAAGTGCCCGAACAGGTACGCGACGATCGGCATGAGCGCGACCTTGATCACGGTCGCGGCGACGACCTGTTTGCGCCCGGTTCCGGCCTTCAGCAGGCGCTGGCCGTGCAGCGACATGCCAAACGACAGCAGCACCAGGGGAATGGCGGCGCCGCCGATCAGCTCGAACGGGGCGAGCACGGGTTTGGGCAGCGTGATGCCCAGCATCGCCACGAGCACACCGGCGAGCGAGGCGATAATCATCGGGTTGCGAATGGGCTGAGTCACGATCGACCGAAACGACGCTCGGCCCTGGGTGGCGAGGTCGAGAATGGCCAGAATGGTCGGGGCCAGAATGACCAGCTGCAGCAGCAGCACGGGAGCCACGTACTGCGCGCTGCCGAGCACGTAGATGGCTACCGGAAGCCCGATATTGTTTGCGTTGACGTACGTCGCGGTCGATGCGCCGAGCACCGTCTCGGCCAGGGGTCGACGAAAAAACAAGCGGGCGGCGATGACATAGACGACGACACCGACCACGATGGTGCAGACAATGGCGAGCAGAAATTCAGAGAACAGCACGGTGACATCCGCGTGCGAGAGCACCGTGAACAGCAGCGCCGGAGTCGCCACGAAGAAGGCCATCCGATTGAGCACCCGGCCGGTGCCGACACCGACGATGCCGAACCGTTCGACAAAGTACCCGATCAGGATCACAAATCCGATAATCGAAAACCCGACCAGTACACCGCCCATTATGTTGAGCCTAGGGGTTTCGGACCGCGCACCAGGTCAAAACAGCCTCTACCGATTTTAGCCATCGCACGAGCCCGGTCTTTCGGGCGCACCGGACGTGGCGCTACGCTCGGGGCATGCCCAGACTCGATGTTCCCGGCGCTTCGCTCTACTACGAAACACTGGGCGACCCCGAATCTCCCGCCCTGCTGTTGCTGCACGCCGGCATTGCGACCCTGCGCATGTGGGATCCGCAGGTCGCGGCTCTCGCGGCGCACCACTTCGTCATTCGCTTTGATGCCCGCGGTTTCGGCCAGACGACGACCGAGAATGTGGAATTCTCCAATCGAGCGGATGCCGCGGCGCTGCTCGATCATCTCGGCGTCGCTCGGGCCACCCTCATCGGCTGCTCACGCGGTGGCACGATTGCGATCGACCTGGCCGTGACCAGTCCCGAGCGGGTGGCGGGCCTGGTCACGATCGGCTCCGGCCCCAGCGGATTTCCCGAGGTGGAGCTCACCGAGCGGGAAGACGCCCTGTTCGACAAGCTCGATGCGGCCTTCACCGCCCGCCAGTGGCCCCGGCTGGCCCGGCTTGAGGTCACCCTGTGGGCGGTCGGGCCGACCCGTAAGCCGGCCGACGTCGACCCGGCCTTTCTCGCCCTGGCGCAAGAACTCAACCTGCGCAACGTCATCCACGCTACGGAGGCACCGATCTCGATTCCGCTTGAGCCGCCCGCGCTCGACCGGGTCAGCGACATCGATGTTCCGGCGCTCGTCACCGTGGGCGAGCTCGACGTCACCTCAGCGCTGGCCCATTATGAATTTCTGCTGGAGATGCTGCCGCAATCAAGCGGATGCACGTTCCGCGGCACCGCGCACCTGCCGAGCGTGGAGCATCCGCTGGAATTTCAGCGTGTGCTGATCAGCTGGCTGGCGACTAACAGCCTCTGATCGGCTCGTCTCCTCCCCCGCACGGAGTGGGGAGAGGGTCGGGTTCCGCAGACAGCTCGCGCAGGGCGACGGAGGTCTCGACAGGGTCGACCGACGGAGAGGCAGTTCAGGAGACCTCAAGGCACAGGCACAGGCACAGAAAGGCTGGGGCCCCGGTCCGTCAAGGTGGTCACCTTCCTGCTGGAAGAGTGCCGACGAGGGGAGTACGAGTGCCCCAGCCACAAAAACAGCACTCATCTTCGCGGGAAATGCAAGATTAATTTCGCATTATTTTCGGCGCTGACGCGACCGGTTCCGGGCGCTAGGAGCGACGCGATCCGAGGCTCTCCAGCAGGCGTTCCTCGGCGTCGTGGCCCGGCGCGATTCCAGCCGGAATGCGCAGGTAGAAGAACACGCCGCCGACCCACCAGAGGGCGAACAACACCCAGGGTTCGAACGACAACGCGGCCGGCATGCCGGGCATATACAGGCTGAGCAGGGCCAGGCAGAGCGCGGCTGCGGCAACGCCGATCACGACTCCGCCGTTGCCCTTGCCGCCCACGCGCAGCGGGCGGTCCATCTTCGGTTCGCGGCGGCGCAGCACCACAAAGGCCACGGCAACCAGAATGTAGGCGATGACGATGCTCGGGGCTCCGGAATCCACGAGCCATCCGAGCATCTGCGTTCCGAAGAACGGCGCCATGAACGACAGAACGCCGACGAAGATGAGCGAGTTGGTCGGCGTGCGAAATTTCGGGTGCAGCTTGCCGAACCAGGCCGGCAGCATGCCGGAGCGCGCCATCGAGAACATCAGGCGTGATGCCCCGAGCAGCAGCGAGTTCCACGAGGTGAGGATTCCGGCGATTCCGCCGGCGATGAGCACCTTGGCCATGACGTCGCTGCCGAAGAGCGCGCCCATGGCATCCGCTGTGGCGATATCGGTTTGGCCAATGGCCGCCGCCGACATGGACGATGACGTGGTGAGCACGATCATGACGTACCAAATGGTCGCGAGAATAACGGCAACCACAACGAGCCGGCCGATCTGGCGCGGCGCAACGTTGACCTCTTCGGCCGATTGCGGAATGACGTCGAAGCCGACGAACAGGAAGGGCACGACGACGAGCACGGCGAAGAATCCGCCCATGCCGCCGGTGAAGAACGGTTCCATATTCACCGTGGAGCCGCCGGTGAACGAGCCCAGCACGAGCATCACACCGACTATCAGCAGAAACAGCACCACAAAGGTCTGCACGACCCCGGCCAGTTTCACACCCCGGATGTTGATCCCCGTGATCACGACGGCCGCCACGGCTCCGACCAGCGCCCAGGTCAGATAGACCTGCTCGCCAGCTATCTGCCAGAGCGGGATCTGGCTCAGGTTAGGAAAGAGATACCCGGCCGTGCGCGGTAGGGCGACGGCCTCGAAGGCGACGATGGTGACGTAGCCGCCGGTGATCGCCCACGATCCGACGAACGACCAGCGCGGCCCCATGGCCCGCAGTAGAAAGTTGTGTTCGCCGCCGGCCTTGGGCATTGCCGCGGTGAGTTCGGCGTAGGTGAGGCCGACGATGCTCATGATGATGCCGCCGGCGATCATGGCTGTGACGGCGCCCATCGTGCCGGCGTCGTTGATCCAGCCGCCGGTCAGCACGACCCAGCCGAAACCGATCATGGCTCCGAAGCCGAGGGCGAGTGCGTCTCTGTTGCCGAGCACTCTGAGCAAAGACGGTGCGTGGTAGCGATGGTGTCCCCGTTTGTTTCGGCTCGTACTCAACATTGAGTGACGCCGGATGGTGCGCCGCCGGCGTTGGTCTACCTTGAGTCTGCCACTTTCCCGGCGGTCGGGGGCCGCTACCCGCGACCGACCCACCGATCCATCGAGCGGTACACGCCGAAGACGCGACCGGCGACGGTGTCCCAGGCTGCCAGCGGCAGCACGCCGCGCAGCACCTTCGACAGGCTGACCGTCCAGGGCAACAGCAGCTGCGGCTTGCCGGCGAGCATGGCCCGCCAGACCCGATCGACGACATATTCCGGGGTCATCAGCGGGGTGAGCAGCGGCCCGCGGGCGCCCTCGAACATGCCGGTATCGATGTAGCTCGGGCAGACCGTGGTGACCTTGACCTGACCGTGGCCCTGCTGCACGAGCTCGAGCCGCAGCGAATCGCTCCAACCGATCAGGGCGGCCTTCGAAGCTGCATACACGCTCATGCGCGGGGTGCTGAGGGTGCCGGCGGCCGACGCGATATTTACGATGCGTGACTCACGCCATCCGCTCGCAATCATGGCCGGGAGAAACTCTCGGGTGATGTACATCGGGGCGAGCGCGTTGATCTGCATGGTGGGGCGGGTGTCTGCGCCGTTATCGTGCTCCCAGAAATATTTGCCACGCACGATTCCGGCGTTGTTGATGACGACGTCGGGGTTGCCGATCTCGGTGCGCACGCGCTGTGCGGTCTGCGCGATGGCGCCGAGATCGGCGATATCCACGACGTACGGCGCGATCCGGGTGAGCCCGTTGGAGCGTTCCGTCAGGATGGCAGCAGTTTGGGCGAGCGCAGCACCGTCGCGGTCCCAGAGGATGACGGCTTTGGCCCCCTCGGCAACACAGCGTTCGGCATACAGGCGGCCCATGCCGCTGGCTGCTCCGGTTATCAGCACGTGGGCTCCGGCGACGGTTCGACTCATACCCCCATCATGCCGTCTGCAGCAGTACTACGCTCGATCTAGCAACAGGAGGAGGCGCGGATGGACTTTCAAACCCTCGCGATCATCTCCGTGGTCGCGTTGCTCGGGCCACTCCTGGCAATGCCGCGCCGTTGGAATATCCCGGTCGTCATTGGCCAGCTCGCCGCCGGCGTTATCGTCGGTCAAACCGGCTTCGGCCTCATCGAGGCCGCCGACCCCACGCTGACCCTGTTAGCGGATGTCGGATTCGCGTTGATCATGTTCGTGGCCGGCACGCACGTGCCGGTTCGTACCGGCGCGATTCGCGCGGCGCTCTCGGCGGGCCTGGTGCGGGCGATTCTCGTCACGGTCTCGGCGATCGCCCTCGGCGTGGCCATCGCGATAATGTTCGGAACGAATCACGCACCTCTTTATATAGTGCTGCTGGCTTCCTCGTCGGCCGCGCTCGTGCTGCCGCTCATCCACTCCCTGGGGCTGCGCGGGCGCTCGATGCTCGAACTCACGGCACAGGTTGCGATCGCGGACATCGCGGCCATCGTGGCGCTGCCCCTGGCCATCGACCCGCCGAATGCGGGCCGCGCGGCGCTCGGCGCCGCCCTGATCGCAGCGTTGGCCGTGGCCGTGTACCTCTTGTTGTCCCGTTTGGAACGCAACGGCTCCCGCGCACGGCTGCACAAGCTCTCGGCGAACCGCAAGTTCGCCCTCGAGCTGCGCATCCAACTGGCCATTCTGTTTGCCCTCTCGGCGGTGGCCGTGTTCAGCCATGTCTCGGTCATGCTCGCCGGTTTCGCGTTCGGGCTCGCCGTCGCAGCGGTCGGCGAACCGCGCCGCCTCGCCCGCCAGCTCTTCGCCCTCGCCGACGGATTCTTCGGCCCGCTGTTCTTCGTCTGGCTCGGCGCTTCGCTCGCGCTGCGCGACCTGACCGACCACCCGCAGATGATTGCCCTCGGCCTGACACTGGGCCTGGCGACCCTGCTGACCCACGCGACCACCCGGGTGCTGGGCCTGCCCCTGTCATTCGGGCTGCTGTCGGCGGCCCAGCTCGGTATACCGATCGCGGCCGCGACGATCGGTACCCATCTGCACGTGCTCGCCCCCGGGGAGGCGGCGGCGCTGCTGCTCGGCGCACTCGTGACCATCGCGGTGACCGCGGCGGCGAGCGGATGGGCGCGGCCGCGCGCAGCATCCGCTGCCGAAAAGACGGTCGGTTAGACGAACATCAGCACGATGCCGGTCACGCCGGCGAGCACGCCGATGCCGAGCAAGACCAGGCCGATCAGGCGCAGGCCCTTACCGTCGAGTTCGGGGTCGTGTGTGCGGCAACGCTCGGGATGGCGGTTGCGAAACCACACGCGCACATCGTCGCCGGGCACCAGGTGGTGCGTCTCGTGGGTGTCGGCCGGGCATTCGTGGACATCGCCGTCGCCATCAAACCAGCGGATGACCGTGGCCGGCCCCGACGCGGCGATCACCGCGGTCGTGCGGGTCCAGCGGCCACTGATGCCGCGCACGGACAGGCCGACAATGTAGAGCAGCGCTCCGATGATGAGGCCGACGAGGGTGAGGATCTCGCTCATAATGCCGGCGAAGTCGAGAGCGTGCACTGTCACCGCCGTCCGTTTGTTGTTGTCGTCCTGGCTCCAGAGTAACGTTTGACGCCCCGACCAGGCGGCAGTCTAGGCATGAAACCATGCGATTCGGACTGTTTGTACCCCCGGGCTGGCGACACGATCTGGTCGGAATCGAACCCGCCGAGCAGTGGGCAACCATGAGCGGCCTGGCCACCCACGCCGATGTCATCTCGGGTGGACGCATCGAACCGGTCGTAGCCCTGGGCCACACCAGCCTCCATGCCACTTTCGGCCATGCCGTCGCGGGCATCCTGGCCGTGAGAAATAGGCCTGCTGCGCGCGCTTGTCCCGGTTGCGCCGGCTAGTTGGGAAGGCCGGCGCCGTCTACCGTGTCTTGGTGATCACGGATCGTCGCGGCGGTCTGCATAACGTGAGCCATCATGCACACCGCTGCCCGGTCGCCGTCGTGGTCGCGCAGCGCCTCGTAAATCTGGCGGTGCTGGTCCCACGAGCCGGCGGCCCGCGTCACGACGACCTGGTAGAAATACCAGCGAATTCGTCGTTGCAGCACCCCCAGCATTCGGGCAATCACCGAGTTGTCGGCGGCCTCCACGACAATATTATGAAACCGGTCGTTGAGCTCCAGCAGGTGCTTAGCGTCCTGGGCCGCGATCGCCGCATCACCATGCCCCAGCAGCTCCTGAAGCCGAGCTAAATCGACGTCTGAAATATTTTCGGCGGCCAACCGTGCGCAGTCGCTTTCCAACAGTGAGCGGGCGTGGAAAACCTCCTGCACTTCCTTGTCACTGGGAGCGTGCACGAAGGCACCCTTCTTGCCCGGCCGATGTTCGACGAAGCCGTCGTGCACGAGTCGTTGAATGGCCTCACGCACCGGGTTTCGGCTCACCCCCAGCTGCTTGGCGACTTCGTCTTCGCGCAGGTGGGAACCCGGTGCGATGACACCGTCGACAATGGATTCTTCCAACACCTCGTAAACCCGTTCGCCCAGGGTTTGCGCAGCTTTCAGTAAGCCGAGAGTGCGCAACTCATCCCCTTTCGACTCCAAGACGTCCCACACTTCAGCTATTCCTCTTCGACCATTCCTGCGTGGCGGAGCGCCATCTGCCGCCGTCCGGCGCGCACAACATTTGTTGATTATGCCGCAGTTCTCGGGGCGCCTCGTTCAGTGCCCCGTGCGACTAGCGCCCGACGGCGTAGCCCTGGTTGCCCCGAGGGTTGGCGGCAGCCTTGAGCCAGCCGCCATCGCGCGCCACAGCGCTCACTCGCCCTTCGGACCACGGCTCACCGACCACGACGACGTGACCGCGATCCCGCAGCTCGTCAAGCACGGCCGAATCAAACCGACTCTCCAGATAGACCTCGGCTGGATGCGCATCCCGCGGGAAGAAGGAGTTGGGCATGTGCGTGGAGTGAAAACCGGGGGCATCGATACCCTCCTGCAGATTCATATCGCCGTGCACGAGGTTCAGGAAGTAGTTCAACGACCATTGATCCTGCGCGTCGCCGCCCGGGGTTCCGAACGCGAGCCAGGGCTTGCCGTCGCGCAGGGCGAAGGACGGCGTCAGCGTGGTTCGTGGGCGAGCGCTCGGGCGCAGGGAGTTCGGCAGACCTTCCTGGAGCCAGAACATTTGAGCGCGGGTGCTGAGGCAGAAGCCCAACGCGGGGATCGTTGGGGATGATTGCATCCAGCCGCCACTGGGCGTGGCCGAGATCATCATCCCGTTGGCATCGACCACGTCGACGTGGCAGGTGTCCCCCCGGGTCTCCCCCGATTTGGCGATCGTCGGCTCGCCGGACCCGATCAAATTCTCATAGCCGGCTGGAGATGCCGGGTAATGCGGCAGTCGTGCCTGGGCGCCGCCGGGGTTGCCGGGGCGGAGTTCCACGGAGGCCGTGTCGGTGATCAGCAGGCGACGCTGCGCGTTGTATTCCGGGCTGAGCAGAGCCGCCATGGGCACGTCGGTGAAATTCGGGTCGCCGTACCAGGCCTCGCGATCGGCAAAGGCGAGTTTGCAACTCTCCAGGATGGTGTGCACCCAGTCAGCGGAGCCGGGTCCCATCGCGGTCAGATCGAAGCCTTCGAGCAGCGCCAGTTGCTGCAGAAAGACGGGTCCCTGCCCCCAGGGGCCCGTCTTGCAGACGGTGTAGTTGTGATACTCGTAGGTGAGCGGCTGTTCCACCGTGGGCTCCCACCGGGCCAGGTCCTCGGCGGTCAACAGCCCCCGATGACGCTCCCCCGAGGTATCCATCACCTCGTTGTCTGCGCAGAATTCACCGATGGCTTCGGCGACAAAACCGCGGTACCAGCAGTCCCTGGCCGCGCGGATTTGCGCTTCTCGCGACCCGCCGTCAGCTTCGGACTCCGCGACTATCCGGCGCAGGGTCGCGGCCAGCACAGGATTTCGGAAACAGCTTCCGGTCGCGGGCACCTGTCCGCCCGGCAGCCAGGTCGCCGCCGAGGTGGGCCACTCGGTCGTGAACAGTTCCTGCATCGTTTCGATGGCAGCGGATACCCGTTTGAGCAGCGGATGCCCCTCCTCGGCATAGTGGATGGCCGGTTCGAGCACCTGGCGCAGCGTCATGGTGCCGTGCAGTTCCAAGAGCAGCGTCCACGCCCCAAAGGCACCCGGCACGACCGCGGGCAGCAGGCCCGTCCCTGGCATCACGTCCAGGCCCAACCCGGTCACGGCCTCGATCGTTGCCGCAGCCGGCGACACGCCCTGGCCGCAAATGGTGGATACCTGCTGGTCGATTTCCGACCAGACCAAAATCGGAACCTCGCCACCGGGTCCGTTGAGGTGAGGCTCAACAATTTGCAGCACGAAGCCGGTGGCTACCGCGGCATCGGCGGCATTGCCGCCGCGCTCGAGGATGCTCATTCCGGTGGCCGAGGCGATCCAGTGGGTGGAGGCCACCATACCGACGTTTCCGACGAGTTCAGGACGGGTGGTAAACAAGATTCGTGTCTCCTTGGCTGATGCGCGATGCGCCATTTTCTCCGGTGACGAGGTGGCAGGCGCTCTGGTGTTCGAGGCTCGTTACGCCGAGCAGACGCGGCACCTCGGTTCGGCAGCGATCAATCGCAACCGGGCAACGGGCGTGGAACGGGCATCCACTTATTACTTCGGTTGGACTCGGCAGATGGAAGGAGTGAAATAGTTCGTCTATTGTCTGGATACTGTATACGGTATAGAGACAGATCGTCTATGAATAGGACAATAACCATGGAAATTGAGATAGGGCTACTCAATGGCACGATTATCTTCGTGGCGGGGATCGTGGCCGGAATCATCAATGTGGTGGCCGGCGCGGGAACGCTGATCACCTTTCCGACCCTGCTCGCCCTCGGCATCCCCCCGATCACCGCCAATGTGTCGAACACCGTTGGCCTGGTACCGGCCTCCGTCACCGGCGCCTACGGCTACCGACGAGAGCTGCAGGGACAGTGGCGCGCGGTCGGGCTCATGGCCGTCTTCTCCGCCGTTGGTGGGATCGTCGGCGGCATTCTGCTGCTGGTTCTGCCGGCATCCGCCTTCTCCATTGTCGTTCCGTACCTGCTGCTTCTTGCCGGTCTGCTCGCCGCCATTCAGCCGCGCGTCGCGCGATTCGTGCGACGCAAATCTGACGTTGCGCATGCCGATACCCGCCCGGTGACGATTGGTCTTATCCTCGGCGTGCTGGCGACGGGCGTGTACGGCGGCTATTTCGGGGCAGCCCAGGGCGTTGTCCTTCTGGCCCTGCTGGGTATCCTCTGGTCAACCGATATGCACCGGGCCAATGGCGCCAAGAACGTTCTGGCCGGTGTCGCCAACGTCGTGTCGGCGGTGATCTTCATCTCCAGCGGCACGGTCGACTGGATGATTGCCGTCCTGATCGGCGTCGGCTCGGCCCTCGGCGGCTGGCTCGGCGCCAGAATCGGGCGGCGCCTGCCGGCTCCCGTGCTGCGCACGATTCTCGTGATCGTTGCGCTGACGGCCGCGGTCGTGCTGCTGGTCACCTGATCACTTCGGTCAGGCAATCTGACACACTGGGTGCAATGAGTCTCAGCGACAATGAGGTGCCGGCCTGGTGGCGGGGGCTCGGCCTGCCCGGGCTGGTCGACCTGCACACCCACTTTCTCCCCGAGCGGATGCTGCGGCGCGTCTGGGCCCACTTCGACGAGATCGAGCCGCTCATCGGCCACCCGTGGCCGATTCGGTACCGCGAGGACCAGGAGTCGCGGCTCGCGACGATTCGCCGGCTCGGCGTGCGGCGCTTCACCGCGCTGTCCTATGCGCATCGTGCCGGGATGGCGGCTTCCCTGACCGATTTCTCACTCGATCTCGCGAAAGAGCATGCCGACTGCGTTCCGAGCGCCACGTTCTACCCGGAGGAGGGCGTGCTCGACCAGGTGCAGTCCGCCCTCGACCGCGGCGCACGAGTGTTTAAAATTCACGCGCAGGTCGGGGCTTTTGATCTCCGCGAACCGATCCTCGACCCGGTTTGGGGGCTGCTCGCCGACGCCGCGATTCCGGTCGTGATCCATGTCGGCAGCGGGCCGGTTGCTCGGCCGGGGATCACCGGGCCGGACGCGCTTGCCGGAGTGTTGGTCCGGCATCCGCTACTCACGGCGGTCGTCGCGCATCTGGGCGCCCCGGAATACGGCGAGTTTCTCGACCTGGCCGAGCGGTATCCCTGGGTGCACCTTGACACCACGATGGTGTTCACCGACTTTTTCGAGCAGTTCGCGCCGTTTGACCCCGCCCTGCTCTCGCGGCTGGCGGACCTGCCCGACCGGGTGGTGCTCGGCAGCGATTTTCCCAACATTCCGTACCCGTATGCGCACCAGCTGGAGGTGCTCGAACGCCTGCGCGACCGGGAGCCGCGACTCGACGACGACTGGCTACGCGCGGTCTGCTGGTACAACGGGCTACGCCTGATCGGCGAATAGAAGCGTGCCGGACCGACTCACAGCGGTCCTGCCCTAACGCGTACGCGTTCGACCCGGTGTTCGCGAAGGCCTCTGGCCGGCAGGGCATCGACTCTGGTTCCGAGCAGGTCGCCCCGCTCGTGTTCCAAGCGAGCCAACGCGAACAGTCCCGTTCCTGGCGCTATTCGTCCTCGGTCAGCGGCAGAGTGGCGCGCCGCCTGACGACCGCGCGCAGCACCGGCATCTTCAAGCCGATGAAGACGTCACCTTCGCCATATTGGCCGGGACCGGTTTGAAAGAACCGGGCAACCCGGACCTCCAGCGCAAAAAGAGCCGAAACCGGCGATTCTTGGCGCCCAACCCGGCCCGGAGTCATGGTTCGTTGCGAGAACTAGCAAGAAAACGCCGCTCTGCGCCCGATATTCTGAAGGAGCACGCCCGCCGCAACCGCGGCACTCACGCGAATCGGAGGTTCCCATGTCGATATCTGTTGAAAAAACACACGTAGCTAACGCTCTGGTCGGAGAGCCCGAGGTTCTCGAAGACGGCGTCGATCTCGCCCAGCATCCGTCCTGGCGCGACCTCAAGGCCGCGGCGACCTCGCTACAGGGCCTGCAGTCGCAGGACGGTTCGATTGCCGACGCCGCGCGGCATGCGGATGCTGACGTCTCCGTTTCGCGCATCACCGCAGCGATCACCGACCTCGCGCCGCGCTTCACACACGATTCCAGCTATCTCGAAGCCCTGATCGTGGACTTTGACCGCTGGGCCGCTGAGGGATTCGGCGTGCCCGACTTCTACGATTCCCTGATGGCTTTTCAGCCGCAGCAGCACCGCATCAACGGGCTGCGCCACCTCGTGGTATTCCCGATGTACACGCAGAACGGCAGCGCCAACCGGCTCGTCGAGGCCGTGCTGATCGAGGTCATCTGGCCGGAATTCATCGGCGAACTTGAGGCCGGCTATACGAACAAACTGTTCGTGCCAATTCGTTTTCTCGATTTCACGCCTGGCTACGACACCAACTCGGCCGTACTCTTTCCCGAGACGGTCGCGATGCGCGAGATTCCGACGTTTACCTGGGGGGCGATTTTCGCCGACCGTGAAGCCGCCCGTTTTCGCCGGGTCGTGCGCGCGGCCGCTGAGATCACTCGGCTCGAGCTGCCGTCCGAGGCTACCGCGCTGCTCGACGACCAGCACCTCACCGAAGAGACCTTCGTGATGTGGGATCTCATCCACGACCGCACGCACATGCGCGGCGACCTGCCGTTCGACCCGTTCATGATCAAGCAGCGCATGCCGTTCTTCCTGTATTCACTCGAAGAACTGCGCTGCGACCTGACCGCCTTTCGCGAGTCGGTCACGATCGAGCGCAGCGAGCTGGCCAGCCCGGAGGCGCGTCGGCACGCGAAACTGGTGCAGTACGCGGTCATCTTCGACCGCATCTTTCGGTTCGCCATCACCGGCAACCGGGTGCGCAACTATGACGGCCTCGGCGGCCAGCTATTGTTCGCCTGGATGCACCAGCACGGTGTTCTGCACTGGACCGACACCCGCCTCACCTTCGATTGGGACGCCGTTCCCGAGGTGGTCATCGCACTCGGAGCGCAGGTCGACGAGCTGTACTGGGCGTCGATCGACCGACCGAAGAAGGCGCACTGGCTCGCGGCCTACGAGATGATCTCGAAGACCCTCACTCCGAATCCGGCGTCGACCTGGGCCCGCGGCCTGCCGCTCGAGGTGCTCGCCGGCGCCCCGAAGGGCTACACCGACCAGGTTCTCGACGACGAATTTCCGCTGTCGATGTTCTTCGAAGCGCTGGAAAAGAAGATGCGCACGGTCATCGACTCGACGGCCGGTATCACCGCCAGCGCGGTCGACTGATGGGTGCCAGTCTGGCCGTCGCTGGCCGAACCGTGCTCATCGCCGGGGCGACCAGCACGGCCGGCCTGGCCGTCGCCTCGTCACTAGCGGATGCCGGCGCGCGCGTCGTCGCCGTCGGCTCCAATCTCGCCCGCCTCCAGTCCGTGCTCGCGGTCGCGCCCGAGGCCGCGCTCTACGAGTGCGACCTCACTGACTTTGCCGCCGTGACCGCGCTGGCCGGCGCGATCGGCCCGATCGACGGGCTGATTCACCTCGTGGGCGGCTGGCGCGGCGGCGGCGGTCTGGCCGGTCAGACCGACGAGGATTGGGAATTTCTGCACTCGCACGTGGTTACCACGCTGCGCAACACCACCCGGGCGTTCAACGCCGACCTGCTGGCCGCGTCGGCCGGGCGGCTCGCCATTGTGTCGAGCGTGTCGGTAGACCGACCGACCGCTGGCGGCGCGAATTATGCGGCCGCGAAGTCCGCGGCCGAAACGTGGGTACGCGCGATCGGAGCGGGGTTTGCGAAAGCCGGGGACACCGCCGCGGCTGCGATCTTCGTCGTCCGTTCGCTCGACGGGCTCGAAACGGAGCTGGCTACCCGGGTGACGGGTTTGTGGGAGGAAGCGGCGGCATCCGTCAATAACAGTCGGGTCCTGCTCAAGGCCGACACCGAAACCTAATGCTGTGAAACACAGGCCGCGCTGCCGAAACCGGCGCACGCGCCGGCCGGTGGATGTGTCGCGCCGGCCCCCCGCGCTACCGTGAAGTCACGCACAACGAAGGGGCGGGCATGCTCGACATTCGGGGAGTCACCAAGAGCTACGGCACCCGGCAGGTGCTCAGTGACGTGAGTTTCACCGTCGGGGACGGCCGCATGACCGGCTTCGTCGGCGCGAACGGCGCCGGCAAAACCACCACAATGCGCATCATTCTCGGTGTGTTGTCGCCCGACTCGGGCACCGTGCTCATCGACGGGGTTCCGGTTACGGCGAGTGATCGCCGCCGGTTCGGCTACATGCCCGAGGAGCGTGGCCTCTACCCGAAAATGAAGGTCGCCGGGCAACTCGTCTACCTGGCGCGTCTGCACGGGCTGTCACCGGCATCCGCTCGCCGCAACACGACCAATCTGCTGGAGCAGCTCGGCCTCGGCGAACGGGCCGGCGACACCGTCGAGTCACTGTCGCTCGGCAACCAACAGCGCGCCCAGATCGCCGCCGCACTCGTGCACGACCCCGAGTTTCTCGTGCTCGACGAGCCATTCTCCGGCCTTGACCCGCTCGCCGTCGACGTGGTCATGAGCGTTCTCGCGGGTTACGCGGCGCAGGGCGCGCCCGTGCTGTTCTCGTCGCACCAGCTTGACATCGTCGAACGGCTCTGCAACGACCTCGTCATCATCGCCGAGGGTGAAATTCGCGCCACCGGCTCCGGCGAGGCCTTGCGCGACCAACACAGTCGCCCCCGGTTTGAGATTCGTACCGCGGGCGACATCAGCTGGATCCGTTCGCAGCCCGGCATCGCCGTCGTCGACTTCGACGGCGATTACGCCGAATTCGAGGCAGCAACGGATGCCGCCAGCCAGGCGGTCCTGCAGCACGCGATCACGCTCGGCGCCGTTCACACTTTCAGCCAGCAGAGACCCAGTCTCGCCACCATCTTCAAGGAGGTCATCGCATGAGCAACGCCACCCGCCCGGTGCACACCGCGCCCACCTTCGCCCAGAGTGTCTGGCTGGTTTCCAACCGCGAGATCGCGGCGCGGCTGCGCAGCAAATCGTTTCTGATCGCGACCGGCATTTTGCTGCTCATCTCGATGGGCTCCGTCATCGTCGGCAGCATTATGAGCCAGAACACCAGCCTGACCAAGGTCGCCGTGGTCGGCACCGCGATCAGCGTCGTCGAGCAGACGCAAGCCTTCGACATCGTGGAAGCATCCAGTGCCGAAGACGCCGAGGCGCTCGTGCGCGATGGCACGGTCGATGCGGCCGTTGTGCCGTCGACGAATCCCGATTCCTTGCTCGGCATCACCGTGATCGCGCTCGATTCGGCGCCGGGCGAGGTTCTCGGCGCGCTCAGCGTGAACCCCGAACTTGCGATTCTCGAACCGGCCGAGCAGGACGGTTTTCTTGCGTACCTCGTGGCGATCGGCTTTGGAATCATCTTTCTCATGTCCGCGACAACCTTTGGCGCCACGATCGCGCAGAGCGTCGTCGAAGAGAAGCAGACCCGCATCGTGGAGATTCTCCTGTCAACGATTTCGGTGCGGGCCCTGCTCGCCGGAAAGGTGCTCGGCAACAGCCTGATGGCGTTCGCGCAGATCGTCTCGATCGGCTTGTTGGTCTCGATCGGTCTGGCGGTGACCGGGCAACGGGTGCTGCTGGCCGACGTCGGCCCGGCGATCGTATGGTTCGCCGTGTTCTTCGCGTTTGGCTTCGTGCTGCTGGCCGCCCTCTACGCGGCCACGGCATCGATGGTGTCCCGGCAGGAAGACGTGGGATCAGCGACCTCGCCGGTGTTGTTCCTCGTCATGATCCCGTATTTCATGGTGGTTTTCTTCAACGACAACCCGCTCGTGCTGGCGATCATGTCGTACGTGCCGTTCTCAGCGCCGGTCGGGATGCCGGTGCGCATCTTCCTGGGCCAGGCCGAATGGTGGGAGCCGGTGCTCTCGCTCGTCGTGCTCGCCCTGTCGACGATGGTGGTGATTCTGATCGGGTCGCGCATCTACTCGAACGCGCTGCTGCGTATGGGCTCCCGCGTCTCCCTGCGCGAGGCTCTGCACAAGTAGCGGCATCCACTTCGTGCAGACGGCCAGACGAATGCGGGAGGATGGAGGGGTGACCCAACTCCATGATCTTTCGTCCCGCGGTTTCGCCTCCGACAATTACTCCGGCATTCATCCGGAGATTCTGGAGGCGATGACCCGGGCCAATGGCGCCCACCAGGTCGCCTACGGTGAAGACGTCTACACGGCCCGGCTACAAGAGGTCTTCGTCGAACAGTTCGGCGCTGGCGTTGAAGCGTTCCCCGTTTTCAATGGCACCGGCGCCAACGTCACCGGGCTGCAGTCGATGCTGCCACGCTGGGGCGCCGTGATCTGCTCGGCCACCGCGCACATTCACACTGACGAGGGCGGCGCCCCCGAACATGTCGGCGGCTTCAAGCTGCTGCCCGTCGTGACCCCCGACGGCAAGCTGACCCCGGAGCTGATCGACCAGGAGGCCTGGGGCTGGGGCGATGAGCACCGCGCCCAGCCGCTCGTCGTGTCGATCACCCAGACCACCGAGCTCGGCACCGCGTACACCGTCGACGAGGTGCGCGCCATCGCCGATCACGCCCACTCCACGGGCATGACGCTGCACATGGACGGCGCCCGCATCTCCAACGCCGCCGCCAGCCTGGGCGTGCCGCTGCGCGCCTTCACCCGCGACGCCGGCGTCGACGTGCTCAGCTTCGGCGGCACCAAGAACGGCATGATGCTCGGTGAGTGCATCGTGGTACTGAACCCATCGGCATCCACTGGTCTGAAATTTCTGCGCAAGTCCAACATGCAGCTCTCCAGCAAGATGCGGTTCGTCTCGGCGCAGCTCATCGCGCTGCTCGACGGCGACCTGTGGCTGCGCAACGCCAGCCACGCCAATGCCATGGCGGCTCGGCTGCGCGGCGCGCTCGAGACCGAACTCGCCCAGGGAACCATCACCGGCCTCAACTTCAGCCAGGCCACCCAGGCCAACGCCATCTTCGCCACCCTGCCCGACGGTGTCGCCGACCGGCTGCGCGAATCCTTTCGCTTCTACGACTGGGATGCGTCCAAGAACGAGGTGCGCTGGATGTGCGGCTTCGACACGACCGAAGACGACATCGACCAGTTCATCGCCGCCATCACCCGAGAACTGTCATGACCTTCAAGGATCAGCCCTGGCTCGCCTCTTACGCGCCCGGCGTGCCCGGCACCATCGACGAGACCACCGAAACCCTCACCGAGATGATCGAGGCCTCGGTCGAGACCTTCGCGTCGAACATTGCCTTGGATTTCTTCGGCGCCACGACCACCTTTGAGCAGCTCGGTGAGCAGATCTCCCGAGCCGCCAACGGCCTGCGCAAGCTCGGCGTGAGCCCGGGTGACCGAGTGGCCCTCGTGCTGCCGAACTGCCCTCAGCACGTCGTGGCGTTCTACGCGGTGCTGCGCCTCGGCGCCATCGTGGTTGAGCACAATCCGCTCTACACCGACCGCGAGCTGCGCCACCAGTTTGAAGACCACGGCGCCAAGGTCGCGATCGTCTGGGACAAGGTCTACGACGCCGTCCGTGCTTTTCCCAGAGATATGGGCATAACGGATGTCGTCACCATCGACCTCACGCGCGCCATGCCGTTCTCGAAACGGCTGGCCCTCAAGCTGCCGATCAGGAAGGCCCGGGACGCTCGCGCCTCCCTCACCGCCGGGCCCGGAAAGGGCGCGATCAGCTGGGACTCCCTCGTCGGAACCCGCAAGCTGCATGCCTCGCATCAGCGCCCACTGCTCGGGGACACCGCCGTTTTGCAGTACACGAGCGGCACGACCGGCACCCCCAAGGGCGCCATTCTGAGTCACTACAACCTGCGCGCCAACGCCGCCCAGGGCTCCGCCTGGGTGGCGGGCCTGCGGCCCGGCGAGGAAACCGTGTACGGCGTGCTGCCCATGTTCCACGCCTACGGCCTCACGCTGTGCCTCACCTTTGCGATGAGCATCGGTGCCCGCCTCGTGCTGTTTCCCAAGTTCGACGAGAAGCTCGTGCTCGACGCCACCAAGCACGCACCGCCCACCTTCCTGCCGGCGGTGCCGCCGATCTACGACCGCCTGGTCACGGCCGCTGCGAAGAAGAAGGTGAGTCTCGCCGGCATCCGTTTTGCTATTTCTGGTGCCATGAACCTGCCGGTGTCGATTGTGGAGCGCTGGGAGAGCGCGACCGGCGGGCTGTTGGTCGAGGGCTACGGCATGACCGAGGCGTCGCCGATCGTGGCCGGCAACCCGATCGGCCCGAGCCGCCGCCCCGGAACGGTCGGCGTGCCGTTTCCGAGCACCGACATTCGCGTGGTCGACCCGGAGGACCCGACGGTTGAGCGCGGCTTCGAGGAGGAGGGCGAGCTGCTCGTGCGCGGTCCGCAGGTGTTCTCGGGCTATTGGGGCCGCCCGAGCGAGACCGCCCAGGTGCTGCTGCCCGGCGGCTGGCTGCGCACCGGCGATATCGTGCGGGTCTCCGCCGACGGCTTCATCACCGTCGTCGACCGGATGAAGGAACTCATCATCACCGGCGGATTCAACGTGTCGCCGTCTGAGGTCGAAGAAGCCCTGCTCTCGCACCCCGACATCGTCGATGCTGCCGCGGTCGGTCTGCCGAGCGCGAACGGCGGCGAAGACGTCGTGGCCGTGGTCGTATTGGCTGGCGGCGCCGAACTCGACGTGGCCGCGGTGCGCGAGTACTGCCGCACCCGGCTCTCGGCGTACAAGGTGCCGCGCCGCATTGTCGAGGTCGACGACCTGCCGCGCAGCCTCCTCGGAAAGGTGCTGCGCCGCGAGGTGCGGGGCCGGCTACAGGGCAAGTAGACCGGTTGGGCTCCGTCGGCGAGCAACATGCAGCCGGCTCGGTTCATTGTTGCCCGCCGCGGCTCGGCGAGCTTTGCGAAGATCAACGATCTTCTCAGGGGCTTCAACAAGGCGTGGGCCGACGCGGCATCCGTTCTGATCGTCAGCGTGGCGAAGCTGTCGATCGATGAGACCCGCGAGAACCCGTGGGCACGCTACGACATCGGTCAGGCCGTTGCCCACCTGTCGATCCCGGCCCAGCACGACGGACTGCACACCCACCAGATGGGCGGATTCGATGGTGCAGCCATCGCCGCAGCGTTCAACCTCCCCGAGGATCAGGCCGTCGTCACCGTCACGGCGCTCGGAGTGCTGGGCAATGCCGACGATCTCACCGCCGAGCTGCGCGAACGCGAAGTTGCCCCGCGCAGCTGCACGCCGCTCACCGAACTGCTGCTCGTCAACGACTAGCTCGCAGCGCGTGGCCCCCGGAGTAACAGCGTCGGAATCAACGAACCGACAATGATCAGGGCCGTGAGCCACACGAGGTGTACGTCGAGCGGGAACGGCCAATACATGGTCACCCCCACGCCGGCAAGGGTGACAATGAGTGCCCCCAGGGCCGGCCCCCACACTCTCCGCCACGCCACCACGAGGGCGGCGGCGGGTAGCCAGTAGGCGACTTGGCTGCCCGCGCCCATGCCCCGAACCATGTCGGCCGGTGCCAGCAGAAACGACACGGCGTCGACCCAGGGCCCGAAGAACATCGCGGCGCAGTGAAAAACCAGGGCAAGCCCGCTGACGAACGCCACCACAGCCCCCAGCCATCCCACGCGCACCGAACGTTCTCGCAGCAGCGGGTGCCCCACCACGAGCCGCAGAATCGCGGCGGCGATGGCGAAGGCCAGTAACCCTCCCCAGAGGAACGGTTGGTTCACAATTGTCCCTCCAGAGCGGGCCAGACGGTGGGTCAGGGGCGGAGCAGCACCTTGATGGCGCGGCGCTCGTCCATCGCGGCGTAGGCCTCGGCCACCTCGGCCAGCGGCAGCTGCAGGTCGAACACCCGGCCCGGGTTGATCTGGCCGGAGAGAACCTCGGGCAGCAACTCCTCGACATAGCTGCGAACGGATGCGACACCACCGTTCACGCCCACGTTTGTTCCAAACAGGGTGCGGATCGGCAGTTCGGCGCCGCCGTTGGGTACGCCGACGTAGCCGACCATTCCGCCGGGGCGAGCCGATCGGATGGCCTGATCCATGGATTCCTGGGTTCCGACGCACTCGAGCACGTAGTCAGCGCCGACGCCGTCGAACAGGGCCTGCACGGCGGCAACGCCCTCATCGCCGCGCGCCTCGATAATGTCGGTCGCACCGAATTCGCGGGCGACGGCCTGGCGGTCGGCGTGGCGGGACATGGCCACGATGCGGCTCGCGCCGAGGCGCTTGCTCGCGAGAATGGCGCAGAGTCCAACAGCTCCGTCACCGACGACGACCACGGTGCTGCCCGGTTCCACGCCGGCCGAGACGGCCGCGTGGTGTCCGGTACCCATGACGTCGGCGAGGGTGAGCAGGCTCGGAACGAGGTCATCGCTCGGAACTGTCGGCGTGGCAACGAGCGAACCGTCGGCGTGGGGAACACGCACGCGCTCGCCCTGGGCTCCGTCGGCGAATCCGCCGAGCTGGTCGTCCGCGCCCCACCAGCCGCCGTTGAGGCAGGAGGTGCTCACACCGTTCTGACAGTTGACGCAGGTGCCGTCGCAGTCGTAGAAGGGCGCAATGACGAAGTCACCGACCTTGACGGTCGAGACGTCGGGACCGATGGCTTCGACGATGCCGACGAATTCATGGCCGATCCGGTGCGGTTCCTTGGTGGGGGCGATACCCCGGTACGGCCACAGGTCTGACCCGCAGACGCAGGCCGCAGTCACGCGAACAATGGCGTCACCACCGGTCGAGAGTACGGGTTCGGGAACTTCTTCGAGGCGAACATCCCGTTCGCCATAAATCACAGTTGCGAGCATGAATTAAGCGTAACCCGCGACTCTGGACATCTCCCTTTTACACGCGAGAGCGGGAATCGGCTAGAGCAGGTCCTCCTCGAGGGGAACGTCCAACAGCGCGGGGGCGGATTCGACGGTGAGCGAGTCCCCGTCGGCTTCCAGACTCACGAGCACCGTGTCGCCGTCGCGAATCTCCCCGGAGAGCAGCGCCCGCGCCAGGCGGTCGTCGATCTCGCGCTGCATGAGGCGTCGCAACGGACGCGCACCGTAGATCGGGTCATAGCCGCGTTCGGCCAGCCAGCGGCGGGCATCCGGTGTCACTGCCAGCTCGAGCCGGCGCTCGGCCAGGCGCTTCTGCAGCCGGTCGACGTCGAGTTCGACGATCTCACCGAGCTCATCGGTGGTGAGCGAGGAGAACACCACGATGTCGTCGAGCCGGTTGACGAACTCGGGCTTGAAGGCCTGCCGCACGAGGCCTTGCACGGCCTGTTCCTTCTGCTCCACCGACAGGGTCGGATCGACCAGAAACTGCGAACCGAGGTTCGAGGTGAGCACGAGGATGGTGTTGCGAAAGTCCACCGTGCGGCCCTGGCCGTCGGTCAGCCGGCCGTCGTCGAGCACCTGCAACAGCACGTCGAATACCTCGGGATGCGCCTTCTCCACCTCGTCGAACAGAATCACCGAGTACGGGCGACGCCGCACGGCCTCGGTGAGCTGCCCACCCTGCTCGTAACCGACGTAGCCCGGAGGCGCTCCGACCAGGCGCGACACCGAGAACTTCTCGCCGTACTCGCTCATGTCGATGCGCACCATGGCTTTTTCATCGTCGAATAGAAACTCGGCGAGCGCCTTGGCGAGCTCGGTCTTGCCGACGCCTGTCGGGCCGAGAAAGAGGAAGGATCCGGTCGGCCGGTCGGGGTCGGAGATTCCGGCGCGTGAACGCCGCACGGCGTCGGCGACCGAGCGAACTGCCCGCTTCTGCCCGATCAGGCGGTGGCCGAGCTCGTTTTCGAGGTTCAATAGTTTTTCGGTTTCGCCCTGCAGCAGCCGGCCGACCGGAATGCCGGTCCAGGCGGCGACGACAGCGGCGATGTCCTCGCTCGTGACCTGGTCGTTGACCATGCGGGGTCCGACTGATTCTTCTTTTTCGGCGTCGGCGAGCGCGCGTTCCATCACCGGAATATCCCCATAGAGCAGCCGGGAGGCCTTTTCGAGGTCGCCTTCCCGCTGAGCCCGGTCCGATTCGATGCGCGCGGTGTCCAGCCGCTCGCGCAGTTCGCCGACCCGGTTGAGCGAGGCCCGCTCGGCGTCCCAGCGCGCCTGCAGTTCCCCCAGGTTCGCCTGGCGCTCCGAGAGGTCGCTGCGCAGTTTTACCAAACGTGCTTTCGACGCGTCGTCTTTCTCCTTCTTCAACGCCAGTTCTTCGAGCTTGAGCCGGTCGACGCTGCGCCGCAGCTCGTCGATCTCCACCGGAGAGGAGTCGATCTCCATGCGCAGCCGGCTCGCGGCCTCATCGATCAAGTCGATGGCTTTGTCGGGCAGCTGGCGGGCGGTGATATACCGATTCGAGAGGGATGCCGCGGCCACGAGGGCAGAATCGGCAATCGTCACCTTGTGGTGGGCTTCGTAGCGTTCCTTGAGCCCGCGCAGAATGGCGACGGTGTCTTCGACCGAGGGTTCGCCGACGAGCACCGGCTGAAAACGGCGCTCGAGCGCGGCATCCTTTTCAATGAATTCGCGGTACTCGTTGAGGGTCGTAGCGCCGATCAAGCGCAGTTCGCCGCGGGCGAGCATGGGCTTGAGCATATTGCTGGCCGCGACGGAGCCTTCGCCGCCGCCCGCGCCCATGAGCGTGTGCAGTTCGTCGACGAAGGTGATGATCGCTCCGTCGGCGTCATTGATCTCCTTGAGCACGGCCTTGAGCCGTTCCTCGAACTCGCCGCGATACTTGGCGCCAGCCACGAGGGCGGCCAAGTCGAGCGAGACCAGCTGTTTGTCCTTGAGCGAGTCGGCAACGTCACCGGCCACGATGCGCTGGGCCAGCCCCTCGACCACGGCGGTCTTACCGACGCCGGGTTCGCCGATCAAGACCGGGTTGTTCTTGGTGCGCCGGGTGAGCACCTGGCTGATCCGGCGAATCTCGGCGTCGCGCCCGATCACCGGGTCGAGCTTGCCGCTGCGGGCGATGTCGGTGAGGTTCACCCCGTAGAGCTCGAGGGCCGTCTTGGCGTCTTGCTGCGGTGGTCGCTGACCGGCTTGCATGAGCTGTCTCCTCTAAAGTTGAGCCTTCCTGGCTCAAGTTTAGTACCCCCAGACTGACCTCCGAAATAGGCCGCCGAAAATTACAAAACTGAACAACTTGTTCAGCCAAGCCCGCTGAACACCAGTCAGATAGTGCAGTTTGTGACGTGCTGATTAGTCGAATTGTCAAACTTCTGCTGCATCACTACGCTCTGAACCAGACCCGTCATTGCCGACGCTTTACTCGACGCGCATGTCTGGCACACCCATTCCGAGTTGAGGTTGAAAAGTTATGGTGCAGCAACGCGAAGCCATCAGCAGACTGCCCGCCTATAAGCAGGGCGCCGCAGCGGGCGATTCCGGAGCGTTCAAGCTCTCCTCGAACGAGAACCCGTTTGCACCGCTCGCCTCGGTGACCGAGGCAATCGCATCCGCTCTCGGGGAGATTCATCTGTACCCGAGCATGGCCGTCGCCGAAGTCACCGACCGTATTGCGGCCCGGTTCGACGTCTCGAGCGACAACGTGGCCTTCGGTGCCGGGTCGGTCGAGGTGCTGTCCCAGATCATCCACGCGAGCGCCGGGGCCGGTGACGAGGTCATCTTCGCCTGGCGGTCATTCGAGGCTTACCCGATTCTGGTGCAGGTCGCCGGTGCGACGCCGGTGCCGGTCGCGCTCACGAGCGATGAGTGCCACGATCTGAACGCTATGGCCGATGCCATCACCGCGCAGACGCGACTGATTTTGGTCTGCAACCCCAACAACCCGACCGGCGCCTTCGTCACCAGCGAGGAACTGCACGCGTTTCTGGCCCGGGTCCCCGAGAACGTGCTGGTCGTCGTCGACGAGGCCTACGTGCACTTCAACCGTGACGCCTCCTCCGCTGTTGGCATTGATTTCTTTCGCCGTTACCCCAACGTGGCCGTGCTGCACACCTTCTCCAAGGCCTATGGCCTGGCCGGCCTGCGCATCGGCTACGCGATCGCACCGACTGCTGTTGCCGCGAACCTGCGCCGGGTGGCCCTGCCGTTCGGCGTAACCGCGCTCGCCCAGCGCGCGGCCCTCGCCTCCCTCGACGCGGAGGCCGAGCTGACCGTGCGCATCGACCAGATCGTCGCCGAACGCACCCGGGTGCTCGGGTCATTGCAGGCGAGCGGATGGCGCGTAACCGACTCGCAGGGAAACTTCGTCTGGCTCCGCACCGGCGACGACACCGACCGGGTGAACGCTGCGTTCATCGCCGAAGGCATCCTGGCCCGCGCTTTCCCCGGCGAAGGCCTGCGCGTGACGATCGGCACGGCCGAGCAGAACGACCGCTTCCTGGTCGCCGCCGCGGCAGCCCTGGTGCCAGCCACCGCCTAGCACCCCCTCACCGTTCGGCCGCAGGTTCCCGCGCGCCGTAGCAGCATGAATTCAAAGGAGAATTTCCCAGCATGAAGCACACCAAATCCCTGTCAGCCCTCGCTCTCGTTGCCGCCGGCGCCCTCACCCTCAGCGGCTGCGCGGCCAGCGAGCCGACAGCATCCGCTTCAGACGACCTGATCACGATCGGCATCAGCCAGATCGTGCAGCACCAGGCGCTCGACGACGCCCGCGAGGGTTTCAAGCAGGCCTTCGCTGACGCCGGCTACGTCGAGGGCGCCGACATTGAGTTCGACGAGCAGAACGCGCAGGGCGAGCAGGCCACCGCGAGCACCATCGCCGCGAAGTTCGCCGCCGACAAGGTCGACCTCGTGCTCGCGATCGCCACGCCCACCGCGCAGGCCGCCGCGCAGACGATCATCGACATTCCGGTGCTGTTCACCGCCGTGACCGAGCCGGAGGAAGCCGGACTGGTCGAGAGCTGGGAGAAGCCGGGCAGCAACATCACCGGCACCAGCGACCTGAACCCGGTCAAGGAGCAGCTCGAACTGATTCAGGAGATTCTGCCGGACGCCCAGTCGGTCGGCATTATCTACAGCTCGGGCGAGGTCAACTCCGACGTGCAGGTTGAACTCGCCAAGGAGGCAGCCAACGACCTCGGCCTGACCATCAAGGAAGCCACCGTCACCAACTCGAGCGAGGTCGCCCAGGCCACCGAGTCGCTCGGCGACGTCGACGCCATCTACATTCCCACCGACAACCGCGTCACCGAGGGTCTCGAAGCCGTCATCCAGTATTCCGAGGCCAACCAGATTCCGCTGTTCGGCGCCGAAAACGGCCAGGTCGAGCGTGGCGCCATCGCGACCTACGGCATCAGCTACACCGACCTCGGCTACCAGACCGGCCAGATGGCCATGCGCATCCTCGAAGACGAAGAAGACCCCGCCGACATGCCGGTCGAGACCCTCGACACGATCGAGTTCATCCTCAATCCGGCCGCTGCCGAGCGGATGGGAGTGACCCTCACCGAGGAACTCATCGCCAAGGCCGACCGAATCATCGAGTAGAAGGACTAACCAGATGAATGCGGCTCTCGAACTCGGCCTGCTCTACGGAATCATGGCGTTGGGTGTCTACCTGACGTTTCGAATCCTCAACTTTCCCGACCTCACGGTCGACGGAAGTTTCACGACCGGGGCCGCGGTTGCCGCGTCGCTCATTATCAATGGTGTGCCGGCTCCCCTCGCCACCCTCGCCGGGGCGGCGTCGGGAGCGGTGGCCGGCCTGGTCACCGGTGTGCTGTACACCAAGGGCCGCATCGACGGCCTGCTCGCCGGCATCCTCACGATGATCGCCCTGTGGTCGATCAATCTGCGCATCATGGGCAAATCCAACCTGCCGCTCTTGCGCGAAGACACCCTGATGACACCACTGCGGGACGCCGGCCTGCTCGGCGGAGTCTGGAGCATCCTGCTCTTCGCCGTCGCCGCCCTGGTCATCAAGTTCGCCATCGACTGGTTTCTCAGCACCGACCTCGGCCTGTCGATTCAGGCGACCGGCAATAACGAGCAGATGATCCGCAGCCTCGGCGTCAACACGCACCGCACCACGATTCTCACCCTCGCGATCTCGAACGGGCTCGTCGCGCTCTGCGGCGCGCTCATCGCGCAGTACCAGGGTTTCGCCGACGTCAGCATGGGCATCGGCCTCATTCTGGTCGGACTCGCCTCGGTCATCGTCGGTCAGGCCGTCTTCGGCCGGCGCACCATTTTTCTCGCCTCGCTCGCCGTCATCGGCGGAGCCGTCATCTACCGCCTGGTGATCTTCTTCGCTCTCGGCGCCGGCCTCAACCCCAACGACATGAAGCTCATCTCGGCGCTGCTCGTCGTCGCCGCCCTGCTGCTGCCGCGCTGGGGCTTCCTAAAACGCGTGCCCTCGCTGCGCGAGATGCGTTCCGCCGCCGCAGTGAAAGCGAACTAGGAGTCTCATGCTGCTCATTCAGAACATCACCAAGACCTTCTTTCCCGGCACGGTCAACGAACGCGTCGCCCTCAACGACGTGTCACTGCAGCTGAACACCGGTGATTTCGTCACCGTTATCGGCAGCAACGGCGCCGGAAAATCCACCCTGCTCAATATGATCAGTGGCAAGCTGCCGATCGATTCCGGCGACCTGTCGATCGACGGCAGTTCCGTCAAGCGGATGCCCGACTACGCGCGAGCCGCGTACGTCGGCCGCGTGTTTCAGGACCCGATGGCCGGAACCGCGCCCGACCTGAGCATCGAGCAGAACCTCGCGCTCGCGCTGCGCCGCGGTCAGCGTCGCGGGCTCGCCTGGGGTGTCACCCACAAACGTCGGGCGTTCTTTCGCGAGGAGTTGCTCTCGCTCGAGCTCGGCCTCGAAAACCGACTCAAGGCTCGGGTCGGGCTGCTTTCCGGCGGCCAGCGGCAGGCGCTGTCGCTGCTCATGGCGAGCTTCACCCAGCCGCGCATCCTGCTGCTCGACGAGCACACCGCCGCCCTCGACCCGCAGCGGGCCGAATTGGTCACGACGCTCACCGAAAGCATCGTCGCCAAGCACCATCTCACCACGCTCATGGTCACGCACAATATGGAACAGGCGCTGCGCCTCGGCAACCGGCTCATCATGATGCACGAGGGCCAGATCATTCTCGACGTCGACGCCGAGCGCAAGGCCACCATGACGGTGCCCGACCTGCTCGCCGAGTTCGCGAAGATCAAGGGCGCGTCCCTCGACGACCGGGCGCTGCTCGGGTAATTTGCGACGGCAAGGAGCGCCGGTTCGGCCCTGCGGAATTGCGCAGGCCGGGCGGCGCTTCGTGGGTCAGGGACTCAATCGCGGCTGGCTCGGCGGCGTCTGAGCCGGACAGGGCGCAGAGAGCGAACGGTGGTGGAGCCACGTGCTGTGGTGCGGCGCCAGAGTATCCGCATTCACCCGGCGCCGTTCACAACTGCGGATACTTGTGGATCATCAGCTGAACGGTGGCACGGGAGACGAAACGAACTCAAATATGCAAGTTCTCTTGGAGTACAAACTGTTGCAAGACTTCGCTCACGATACGCACTGACCTAGAAACTGAACGGGCTCTACTGGCGCTGACCGGTGACGGACTGTCCCGCTCGGAGGCCGGTTGGATGGCGATCATGGAGGCTGAACGTACTCACCGCCGCGCTCGACTCCGGGCCGAGTCCGAAGCGCTCCGGAACGATCCGGAACGATCCGGAAGACGCCGAGTGACCCTCGTGGACACGAGCAAACTGGGGTGCGGTTCGCTGTGGTCCTGCAGCCCGACGACGTGAGGCGTCATTTCGCCCCGAGGTCGAAATCAACGGCACGAAGACCAGAGTGTTGGTCGAGCAACTGACAGCGGTCAATCAGGAAATCCGGCTGGGTGAGTTCGCCGGTCGCTTGAATGGCTCGAAAATGCGCGCCACAGACGCGACTCTGCAGAACCTGCTGCGTCCGGACTGACCGCTAGTTACGGGGGCGGGCCGTTCCGCTACGACTGGTAGCGAGCGAGAAACTCGATCGCAGCTTGTTTGAAGGCACGGGAGCTGACCGCGTTCATATGGGTACGGGCCGGCAGCCACAACACTTCGGAATCGGCGGCGAGCGCCGCGAGTTCGGCTGTGCCGGTCGCGAGCACGTCGCGGTCGCCGGTGACGAAGAGAAGGGGCCGAGACGGAACGGATGCGCCCGGCTCGAACCGCTCAGCCTTGATCGCGGCGACCAGCCGCAACAGGGCCTGGGTGTTCGAGCCCGGAGCGAGCTGCATCAGGGTCATCAGTGAGGCGGTCGACTCGTGCGCGATCGCGCTGGAAGCCGACAGAAACAGGGCGGCTGCTTCGAGGTCGAAGTCGGCGAGCGGGTCCTCGGAGCTCATGCCGCCGAGCACCGCGCGATTGACCAGGTCGGGCCGCTCGGCGGCGAGTTCCCAGACCAGGCGCGAGCCGAGCGAGTACCCGACCAGGTCGACACCGGATGCGGGCTGGCCGGCCTCGCGGGGCCGGGCGCCGGCCAGGGTGAGCACCTCGAGAACCGCCGCGCGCAGGCGGCTGGGGGCGTACGCATCCGTTTCGGTCGGTGCAGCGCTTGCGCCGTGACCAACCAGATCGATGGTGATGACGCGCCGGCCGGCGCTCACGAGGTCACGCACCCAGCCGGTCGCCTCCCAGTTGAGGGCGGTGGACGAGGCGAAGCCGTGCACGAGCAGCACCGGGGCAAGGCCCGCGTCGAGTTCGGGTTCGTGCTGGCGCCAACTGGTGAGCATGTCTAGTCCTCGTCGAGAACGGCGGTGAGGCGCACGCGGCGTTTCGGCGCGGCCTCTGCCGGCACAGTGCCGACGATGCCGGCCGAGTCGTCGGCGACCGTGAAGGTGATCAACGGTGTGTCGACGAGCACCACGTCG
The DNA here is from genome assembly GCF_004404045.1 of Cryobacterium sp. Hh11. Classification (NCBI taxonomy): domain Bacteria; kingdom Bacillati; phylum Actinomycetota; class Actinomycetes; order Micrococcales; family Microbacteriaceae; genus Cryobacterium; species Cryobacterium sp. Hh11. The sequence goes on from NZ_SOHF01000007.1 coordinate 124,462, forward strand.
CCGGGCTCGCCGTGCAGGGTGTGCACGATACCGGCGATCGGTGACGGCAATTCCACCGACGACTTCGTCGTTTCAACCTCGACGAATGGCTGGTTGCGTTCGACTTGGTCACCCACCGTGACGAGCCATTCGAGCACGGTCGCCTCGAGCAGTCCCTCACCGAGGTCGGGCAGGGGAAAAGAGATTTCAGCCACGGCGGTACTCCAATACTCGCTGAACTCCGAAGAGAATTCGATCAATGTTCGGGATGTACTCGTCCTCCAGATCGCCAGACGGGTACGGCACGTCGAAGCCGGTCACGCGCTCGACCGGCGCCCGCAGCGTGTCGAAGCAGCTCCGCGAGACGAGCGCGGCGACCTCGGCACCGAGGCCAATGGTGCGCGGCCCCTCGTGCACGACGATGGCCCGACGCGTGCGTGAAACGGATGCCGCCAGCCCCGCTTCGTCGATCGGCTTCAGCCAGCGCAGATCGAGCACCTCGAGTTCGATGCCATCTTCCGCGGCCAACTCAGCCACCTGGAAGCAGCGGGAGACCATTGAGCCCCACGCGATCAGGGTCGCGTGCTTGCCCGGACGGGCGATCACCGAGCCCTCGAGGGAGGCGCGGCCGGTGAGCGGGCCATCCGTCCCCCCGGAGATGCCATCACCGACCACGTTGTCGACCAGGTTGACCCCGGCCTTGTTCCAGTAGCGCGCCTTGGGCTCCATGAAGATGACCGGGTCGGGCATCGAGACGGCGTGCTTGAGCAGGTGATAGGCCTGCTGCGGGTTGGCCGGCGACACGACCTTGAGTCCGGGCACGTGCGCGAACAGCGATTCGAGGCTCTCACCGTGGTGTTCGGGGGCGCGGATGCCGCCAAAGCTCGGCACCCGCAGCGTCACCGGCATCGGCAGGCGTCCGCGGCTGCGATAGTTCATGCGGGCCAGCTGCGTGATGATCTGGTTGACGGCCGGGTAGGCGAAGCCGTCGAACTGCACCTCGGGGATCGGGTGAAAACCGGCCATGGCCAGCCCAATCGCGGTGCCGAGAATGCCAGATTCTGCGAGCGGAGTGTCAAAGACTCGGTTCGCCCCGAAGCGCTGCTGCAGGCCGTCGGTGACCCGAAAGACTCCGCCGAGCACGCCGACGTCTTCGCCGAAGATGAGGGCGCGCTCATCCGTCTCGAGAATCTCACCGAGCGCGCGGTTGATGGCCTGCTGCATGGAGAGCTGCAGGAGCGGGGTCTCCCGCACGAGTTCGAGGACGGCGCCGTTCATAGACTCAGACATGCTCGGATTCCTCTCTCCACTGGCGCGCCTGGGCGCCGAGCGTCGGGGTTGATTCTTGAAAAACGAAGTCGAACATTTCGCTTCCGGGCCGGCTTTCGAGGGCCACGACACCGTCGCGAATCTCGTCGGCACGCGCCTGGGCGTCGGCGTCAGCCGCGGCGAAAAAGGCAGAGTCAGCCACGTTGTCGGCCAGCAGCACCGCGCGAAACCGGCTGAGCGGATCTTCGCCGCCGTCGGTTTTCTCGTCCTCGAGGGTGCGGTAGCGACCGGGGTCGTCGCTCGTGGAGTGCGGACCGCGCCGGTAGGTCATCGCCTCGACCACGACCGGGCCGAGGCCCGCGCGAGCGTGGGCGACCGCGCGTCGGGTGGCGTCCAGCACGGCGAGCACGTCGTTGCCGTCGACCTGCACGGCTGGCATGCCGTAGCCGGCAGCGCGTGCGGCCACCGAGCCTCCGGCCACCTGCTGTTCGGTCGGCACCGAGATGGCCCAGCCGTTGTTCTGCACGAAGAACACCACCGGCGCCTTCAGAATGGCGGCGAAGTTCATCGCCTCGTGCACGTCACCCTGCGAGCTCGCGCCGTCGCCAAGAAAGGCCAGGCCCACGCCGAGGCCGGTTGTTGAAACGGATGCCGCACCGCCCGTTGCCGCAGCCGTCCCGTTCAACGTCTGGCAGTTCAGGGTCTGCCCGTGCGCCCAGCCCACCGCGTGCAGAACGGATCCGCCGACAACCGCTTGAAAGGGCGCGAAGTGGGTGGCCCCGGGGTCGTAGAGCCCGCCGTGCCAGATCGCTTTGTGGGTCGACATGTACTCGACCATGTTCACGCCGACCGTGTAGGCCACGCCCATCTCACGGTAGGTCGGAAAGATGAAGTCCCGGGTCTTATCGACGCCGAAGCCGGCACCGACCTGGGCTGCCTCCTGGCCGAGCATCGGCGCGTAACCGGGAATGAGACCCTGGCGCTGCCACGCCACGGCATCGCGGTCGAGCTGACGCACGTTCGCCAGCATCCGATACAGGTCGCGCAGCTGATCCGGGGTGAGGTCGCCGACATCCGCACTCTGCATCTGCATCTGCCCTGAACGCAGGGGAAGGGTGTCGAGGGCGTGAGTCGCCATGCTGGCTCCTTCTGATCGTTGACTGGGCGGGCTACAGCAAAGTTAGTGACTTTGCCGAGCGTCTGCCACAGTGACCATTTGAAGTGCACACTCTGTGAATAATTGTGTGCATTTTCAACGAAACACCATACAGTTGGTACACCCCCCGCTCGGCAACGATGCCCGACCGGACCACCGAAAGGTCACGCTCATGGATGTCGACTCGCTGGATGCTCGACTCGTCACACTGTTCTGCGAGCGGCCGAAGCTCTCGGTGCTCGAGGCCTCACGGCGGCTCAAGGTGGCCAGGGCAACCGTGCAGGCCAGGCTCGACCGGCTAATGAGCCGCGAGGTGATCAAATCCTGGGCGCCGACCCTGAACCCGAGCGAGTTCGGCTACCCGGTCACCGCCTACTGTTCGCTCACCGTGCGGCAGGACTCCGGCCACGCGGTTGTCGTTGCGGCTCTCGCGAAGATTCCCGAGATTCTGGAGTTGCACACGGTCTCCGGCGACAGCGACATGCTCGCCCGGGTCGTCGCCCGGTCGAACGCCGACGTGCAGCGCGTGCTCGACCTCATCGTCGCCACTCAAACGGTCGTGCGCTCCTCGAGCGTGATCGTGCTGCAGACCCACATCGAGGCGCAGGCCCTGGCTCTGCTGCAGGCCACTGCCGCCGGCACTCTCTCCACTCCTGGCACGCCGGTGCAGCCCGTCGATCGTGGCTAATTCAGGATAATTTCGGCGAGCGATCCCGCGGCTCCCGAACCAATGCGACGCAACTCCCCCCGGCTCAGGAAATTTCCTGAATTAGCCACCAGGCAGCCCCGTGAGACACCACGCTGAGCTGAGCCGCTCAGGCTCGCGTGAGACAATAAGGGTTGGTCCCTTTTTCTTACGGAGCTCCCTCACCTATGGCCCATTCCCTCAGCACTCACGAGATCGCCCGCATCGTCGGCAGCCAGTCGTTCTCGCGCGGTGAACGGTACGCCCGCAACGGACACGTCACCGAACAGTCCTGGGCCCCGTCGGGAACACACCTCACCGGACGCGTCAGCGGCACCAGTCCCCAGCCGTACACCGTGCTGGTCTCGTTCACCCTCAATGCGGCCGGCCAGGCCGTTCGAGCCAGCGGAACGTGCACCTGCCCGATGGCCAGCAACTGCAAGCACGTCGCCGCCCTGCTGCTGGCAAGCCGCAGCACGCCCGCGGAGCTGAATGCCGAGCGCGCGGCGTCCAACGTGCGTGCCATCGGCGACCGCCGCACCCCCGTCTTCGAGTCGACCTTCGTGCCGGCCGCGTATCAGCCGTCCACCCCGGCCCCCGTCGTTCCCATTCGCCCGCCGGTCCCGGCCTGGCGCGCCGCCCTGGCCCCGCTCGCGAAGCCGAGCGGCGCCGAGACGGTCACGAGCACGGCCCTCGCGCTGCAATTCGACCTGCTTGATCCCGCCTACAGCCCGAACCGCCGCACCGGGCCTCGCCGCCTCGGCGCACGCCCCATGGTGATGGGCAAGAAGGGCAAGTGGATCCGCGGCTCCCTCACCTGGGACAACCTGTCCTGGACTCCCGGCACCTACAACCGTGGCCACCGCAAAATCCTGAACGCCCTCTACGCCCTCTCGGCCACCGGGCAGCGTTATTACAGCTACACCGACCACTGGCTCTACCTCGACAACTTCGAGAACAAGGCCCTCTGGGATCTGCTGCACGAGGCCCAGCTGAGCGGTCTGCCACTCGTCTGCGCAACGGATGCCCAGAATCCCGTCCTCCTCTCCCCCACGCCCGCCTCGCTCGAGGTCGACATTCGGCGGGACGATGACGGCCTGCAGCTGACCCCCTTGCTCGTGTTGAACGAGAAGCTGCACCGCGGCGCCGAATTCGGTTTTCTCGGCGATCCGGCGCACGGCGCCTACACCTGGACCGCCCCGGCCGACCCGCTCGCGACCGGCAATCAGCTTATCCTCGCCCCGCTGACTGCCACGGTGAACTCCGAGATCCGCGCCCTGGCCGTGACCGGCGGCTTCGATATTCCGGCCGACGACGAGGTGGCCTTCCTCACCGACTTCTACCCCTTTCTTCAGCAAAAACTCGTGCTGACCAGCCATGACGCATCGTTTGAGCTGCCCAAGACCGCTCGCCCCCAACTCGCCCTCACGATCACGCACCAAACGGATGCCCGCATCACCCTGGCCTGGGAGTGGCAGTACGTCGCGCCCACCGACCAGGCCGCAGCCGTCCCGACCGACGCCGTCGAAATAGAGCCCGCCCCCGTGCTCTACCGCCACCCGCTGCGCCCGACACCCAACGACACCCGCTTTCGCGACGCGACCCGCGAGGGCGACACGCTGCGAGACGTCGAACGCGCCATCAGCTCGTTCGAGCAGCTCTGGCAGCCGGCAACCCCGATCAGTGCGGCCCGTTTGCTCGAGCACGCCGAGCTGCAGGGCGCCGTCATGATCACCTTCCTCGGTGAAGCCGTACCCCGGCTCGCGGAAGATGGCGTCATCGTGCAGGTCTCCGCTGACGCGCCAAGCTATCGCGAGGCCGACGAAGCGCCCGTGATCAGCCTGGCCACCACCGAGAGCACCGATACCCGCGACTGGTTCGACCTCGCCGTCACCGTGTCGATCGAGGGCGAAGACATTCCCTTCGACGACCTGTTTCGGGCACTGGCCACCGATCAGGACCTGATGATCCTCGACAGCGGAACCTATTTCAGCCTCGACCGGCCCGAGCTGCAGCAGCTGCGCCGCCTGATCGAAGAGGCCCGTGGTCTTCAGGAGAGCAACGCCGGCACTCTCGGCCTCAGCCGCTTTCAGGCCGACCTCTGGGACGAACTGCAGCTGCTCGGCGTGGTCGCCGAACAGGCCGCTACCTGGCGCAGCGCCGTCGAGGGCCTCGCCGCCCTTCAGGGTCTGGCGGAAGCCGCTCCCATCGCCGAACGCCCGCTCCCGCCGGCCGTGCACGCCACCCTGCGCGCGTACCAGCAGACCGGGTTCGACTGGCTCAGCTTTCTCTACGACCACCAGCTCGGCGGCGTACTCGCCGACGACATGGGGCTCGGCAAGACCCTGCAGGCGATCGCCCTGATCGCCCACGCCCGGGACAGCGAACGCGCGCAGCCGGGCACCGTGCGCAAGCCGTTCCTCGTCGTCGCGCCCACGAGCGTCGTCTCCAACTGGGCCACCGAGTGCGCCCGGTTCGCTCCCGACCTGGCGACAGCAGCTATCACCCAGACCGCCGGAAAGCGCGGCTCCAGCCTGCAGGACGTGATGGGTGAAGCGGATGTCGTGATCACCTCGTACACGCTTTTTCGCCTCGACTTCGAGGAATACAACGCCCAGGACTGGGCCGGACTGCTGCTCGACGAGGCCCAGTTCGTGAAGAACCACCAAAGCAAGGCGCACGTCTGCGCCCGCCGGCTGCGCACCCCGTTCAAGCTCGCCATCACCGGCACGCCGATGGAAAACAACCTGATGGAGCTGTGGTCGCTGCTCTCCATCACCGCGCCCGGCCTGTTCCCGAGCCCGAGCCGCTTCGCCGACTACTACCGCAAGCCCATTGAAACGGATGCCGACGGTGAGCGGCTCACGCAGCTGCGCCGCCGCATCCGTCCCTTCATGCTGCGCCGCACCAAAGCCCAGGTGGCGAGCGACCTGCCCGAGAAGCAGGAGCAGGTGCTGGAACTCGACCTGCACCCGCGGCACCGCAAGGTCTACGACATGCACCTGGCCCGGGAACGCCAGAAGGTGCTCGGCCTGATCGAGGACATGAACGCGAACCGGTTCGAGATCTTTCGCTCGCTCACCATGCTGCGCCAGCTCAGCCTCGATGCGAGCCTGTACGACAAGAAGTACGACAGCGTTCCCTCGACCAAGCTCGACGCCCTGCTTGAGCTGCTCGAAGACACCGTCGCCGAGGGCCACCGCACCCTCATCTTCAGCCAGTTCACCCAGTACCTCGGCAAGGCGCGGGACCGGCTCGACGCGGCCGGCATCAGCTATTCCTACCTCGACGGCAAGACCCGCAATCGAGCCAAGGCCATCAGCGACTTCAAGGAGGGCTCGAGCTCCGTCTTCCTGATCAGCCTCAAGGCCGGCGGATTCGGCCTCAACCTCACCGAGGCCGACTACGTTATTCTGCTGGACCCGTGGTGGAACCCGGCGACCGAGGCACAGGCGGTCGACCGCGTACACCGCATCGGCCAGACCAAGAACGTCATGGTCTACCGATTGGTGTCGAAGGACACCATCGAGGAGAAGGTCATGGCCCTCAAAGCCACCAAGGCCCGCCTGTTCGAAAGCGTTATGACCGATGGTGCCCCGGCCGGCACCGCCCTGACCGCCGCCGACATCCGAGAGCTCCTCGCCTGACCCCTCCACCCCCTGCGGTCGGGGCCCGGGCCCGGAAAGCGGGCCCATGATAGATCATGGGCCCGCTTCCACAACCTGGGCCCGGGGGATGGCCATCCGTCACCAGAAGTTCACTCGCCACCCCTAGACTGCCCGCGACTCCCCACCCCGCGCTGCAGAAACGGTGACATGTCTAGAACCTTCGATTGGATCGACGCCCGCCTCGCCACGGCGCTCACCCCGAGCCGCCGTCTCACCCTGCAACGACCGCGCACTCTGGCCCTGGGGTTCCTGGGCCTGCACGCGGTCTTTCTCGTCGCGCTGCTCCCGACCATCCTCACCGGCCGGGTGCTCGGTGATCTCCCGCTCTACCGACAATGGGCCGAACTCGGCCTGGGCAACGGTTTCTGGCAGGGCCTCGACGTGGCCTGGGTGTATCCGATCGGGGCCATGCTGCCGATCGCGTTCGCCGGCATCGCCGGGCCACTGCTCTACCAATTGCTCTGGTTTCTGATGACGGCAGCGCTCAACGCCGTCGCCGTCGGAGCCCTGACCGATTGGGGACGCCGCCGCAGCGGCTACAAGCCGGCCTGGTACTGGTTGCTGTGCTCGTTCCTGCTGAGCCCGGTCGGGCTGTTACGCCTGGAAGGAGTCACCGCACCGATCGTCATCGTCGGACTCGTGCTGCTCGCGCGTCGACCGGTCATAGCCGCGCTCCTGCTGGCCCTCGCCACCTGGATCAAGGTCTGGCCGGCTGCCGTTTTCCTCGCGGTCGTCACGGTATGGTCGCGAAAACTGACGATGGTCCTGACCGGAGCGGCGTTGTCGGCGGGGGTGGCGGCATCCGTTTGGCTGCTCGACGCTGCGCAGTTTCTCACCGGATTCGTCACCGAACAGACCGACCGTGCGCTGCAGCTCGAGGCTCCGGTCACGACTCCGTGGGTGTGGCTGGCCTCGCTCGGCCAGCACGACACGGTCATCTACGAAAACTTTGCCATCGCGACCCGCGAGGTGAGCGGCCCCGGGGCCGGTCTCGTCGCCTCCCTGATGACACCGGTCATGTTCGGTGCCATCGCGGCGATCTTCGTGCTGATGGTCATTGCTCAACGCCGACAAGCGGATGCCGCCGAGCTGCTGCTGCTCGGTTCCCTGGCCCTGGTCAGCGCATTCATCGTCTTCAACAAGGTCGGGTCGCCGCAATACATGCTCTGGCTGGTGCCGATCGTCGCGGTCGGCGTTGGCCGCAGCTGGGCGGCCTGGCGGGTGCCCGCCGTGCTGATGCTGGCCATTTCAGCCCTGACGACGTTGATCTTTCCAATCTTCTACCTGCCCCTGATCGACGGCAACCTATTTTCGCTGCTGCTGCTCACGGCGCGCAACGGGCTGCTCGTCGCACTCGGCGGCTGGTCCATCGTCGCACTCGCACGGTCGGCCCACACCGCACCGCGGAACGAGGCCGCCGCTGGCGCGCGGCGCGCACTCCCAGTCGGCCAAGGCAGAATAGACGGGTGACCACGACGACGACCTTCGCCCTCATCCGCCACGGCCAGACCGATTGGAACGCCGCCGCGCGCATCCAGGGCGCCACCGATATCCCGCTGAATGACGTGGGGCGCGGTCAGGCAGCGGATGCCGTCGCTCCCCTGAAACGCTACGACTGGGATTTCATCGTCTCGTCCCCGCTCTCCCGTGCTGCGGAAACCGCCGACCTGATCGGCGAGCGGCTCGGCCTCGACACGGCCCGCCGCCTCCCGGCACTGATCGAGCGCAACTACGGGCCGGCCGAGGGTTTGAGCGCTGGCGCCGAACTCGAAGCCCTGCGTTTTCCCGGCGGGTTCCACGGTGCCGAGACCGAACAAGCCGTCGCCGCACGCGGCATCGACGCCCTGCGCGACCTCGCCCGCGAGCACCCCGGAGCGCGCATCATTGTGGTCGCGCACGGCACGCTCATTCGTTTGAGCCTCGAAAACGCGCTCGACCAGCCCATCGGCAGCATTACCAACGCCTCGCTCAACGTTGTGCAGCACCACCACACACACGCTGATGGATCGACCGCCTGGCAGCTCGACGTTCTGAACGGCGAGCCGCTCGTACGCGCCTGAGCGCGCCCGAAATATCACCGCAGACCGGCAGACCAGTGTCTGCCGGTCGTCACCATCCGCTGATCGAGCTTGCCGAGATCGCCGCAGGACCGCCGTAAGCCGCCCCGAAAAAGCTAGCGACCGGTCGACACCGTCACCGTGAACTTGGTGTTGCGGCCGACTTGGCGGGTCGAACCGACGATGCGGGTCAGCATCGGACGGTAGCCGAGGTGCGTGTTCCAGACCGTCCACAGTTCGCCGCCGGGCGCAAGCACTCGGGCCGCGTCGATGAACAGCTTCTCGGCCAGGCCCGCGTGCACGGATGCGCCGATGTGAAAGGGCGGGTTGAGCAGAATCAGGTCGGCGGAGTCATCAGCCTGGCCGGACAGGCCATCGGCCCGCACGACGGTGACTCGTTCGGCGAGCGCGTTGGCGTCGACGGTGGCACGAGCGGATGCCACGGCAACGGCCGATTGGTCCGTCGCGAGCACCCGCAGCAGGGGTCGCTGCGCCGCGAGCGCCGCGGCGAGCACGCCGGTGCCGCAGCCGAGGTCGATGGCGCGCTCGGCATCGGGCTTCATCCGGTCGAGCACCTCGAGCAGCGCCCGGGTGCCGATGTCGATGCTGGTTCCGGCGAACACTCCGCCGTGGCCGCGCACCACGAGGTCGAAGTCCTCGTGCTTCTCGCTGTGCGGCCAGTCGGTCGTCGACGTGGTGAGCGGCGAGGAGGCGATGAGCACGCGGGACTTCTGGCGAGCCGGGCGCACGTTGAGGGCGCCGAAGTGACGGCGCAGCACCTCGTTCATGCTCACGGTCATGTGCTTGATGCGGCCGCCGGCGAAGACGATCACGTCGGGGGCGGCGTACTTGGCGATGGCGCCGGCGATCTCATCGAGGGCGTCGAGGCTTTTGGGCAGCTGCAGCAGCACGACGTGGGCGTCGGCCAGTAGCTCCTCGCCGAGCGGAAGGGAGCGGTAGGCATCCGTCAGATTGACGCCGGAGGCGTTGCTGTCAAGCGCGTACTCGCCCGAGAGGGCGTCCTGATAGACGCGGATGCCGCGGGCATCGTGCAGTGCGGCGGCGCCGAGGGTGAGGGCGCCATAGCGGTCCTCGAGCACGACGACTCCACCGCTGCGGTAGGCGGCGATCGCACCGGCGGCCTCATCGAGGATGAGCCGGTCGCTGGCGTCGACGGCGAACAGGTTCTCGGCCTCGATGTCGGGGCGACGTCGCAGCCGATCGAAGTCGAAGTCATTGGTGTTCCGCAGCGCGGACTGGTCGTGCGTGCCCGATTCGGACATGGTTCCCCCTGAAAGTGGTGCCGGTGCAACCAGTTCGTGCTGTGAAAGCGAAACGTGGAGCTAGGTGTTGTAGAACTACGTGTGGTCTCGCGGCCGCCAGATGACAATCTGGTTGCTGCGTCTGGTGCGGGTCCCCGCCTTCATCGAAATGACGTCGCCGGCCGAGCCAGCCGCGAAAACGCGGCGGCCCGGACGGTTCAGCAATTCGTCGGCGAGCGTCGATTCCAACTCGCGCAGGCGTTTTTCGAGCCCGCGCACGTGATCCTCGAGTTCGAGGATACGACGGATGCCTTCCAGACTCACACCTTCTGAGCCCAAGAACGCAATTTCACGGAGCTTTGCCACGTCGAGCATGGAGTAGCGACGGCTCTTTCCGGGGGTGCGTTCCGGGCTGACCAGGCCCAGGCGATCGTATTGGCGCAGGGTTTGCGGGTGCATTCCCGCAAGCTCTGCTGCCGTGGAAATCACGAAAACCCGGGTGGTCTCGTCCATGACTAGCCCTTCGCTCGCGCGATCAGTTCATCGCGCGGATTTTCCTTGGGCAGTGCCTCGGCGAAGGCTGCGAGCTTTTCTTCCGCATCCTTTGACAGGTGTGACGGTACAGCGACCTGCACGATGGCGAGCAGGTCGCCGGTGCCCTTCGCCGTGGTGACGCCGCGACCCTTGACCCGCAGCACGCGTCCTCCGGGAGTGCCGGGGGCCACGCGCAGTTTGACCGGGGCACCACCGAGAGTGGGCACCTCGATCGTCGCACCGAGGCTCGCCTCGACGAAGGTGACCGGAACGGTCACCCGCAGGTTGAGACCGTCCCGTTCGAACACCGGGTGCTTGCGCACGGTGATCGTCAGCACGATATCGCCGGTTTCTCCGCCGTCGGGGCTGGGCTGGCCCTTGCCGCGCAGGCGAATCTTCTGCCCGTCGGCGACGCCGGCTGGCACCTTGACCTTGATCGGCCGGCCGTCCTGGGTCTGCAGACTGATCTGGTCGCCCTGGGTAGCCGTGATGAAGTCGATGGTCGTCGACGCGATCACATCGCGGCCTCGGGTAGGCGCGCCCGATCCGCGGTAGCCGCCGGTGGGGTTGCCGAAGCCGCCGCCACCGCCGCCACCTCTGCCGAACATACCCCCGAGGATATCGTCGAAGCCACCCTGCTCGAAGGTATAACTTTGCTGACGGCTTCCGCCGCCGAACATGCCTCCGAAGGCGTCCTCAAAGCCACCGCTCTGGGCTCGGCCGCCGGGCGCGGCGAACCGCGCCCCACTGCCCATGGCCCGCACGGCGTCGTATTCCTTGCGCTGCGCGGCATCGCCCAGCACCGAGTGCGCCTCGCTCAGTTCCTTGAACTTCGCCTCGGCGGCGGGGTTCCCCGGGTTGGAATCCGGGTGGTACTTACGCGCGAGCTTGCGGTACGCCTTCTTCAACTCGGCCGGCGTGACATCTTTCGATACCCCGAGAACCTTGTAGAAGTCCTTGTCAAACCAATCCTGGCTAGCCATCGCTCGGTACCTGAACGACGACCTTGGCCGCGCGCAGCAGCGTGGAGCCGAGGTAGTACCCCGTCTCCGCGACGTCGCCGACGGTTTCCACGTCGACCGCTGCACTCGGCTGCTGGAAGATCGCCTCGTGCATGGTCGGGTCGAAGGGTTCGCCGACCGTGCCGAACGAGGTCAGCCCGAGCCGTTCAACGCTCGAACGCAGTTTGGCTGCGATCGTGGCGAAGGCCGAGTCAGGCACGAGATCGCCGTGCTTCTCAGCACGGTAGATGTCGTCCAGTACCGGAATAAGCACCTTGACGATATCCCCGGTCACGCGCTCTTTCTCGATGGCCCGGTTGGCTTCGGTGCGCCGACGATAGTTGGCGTACTCGGCCGTCACGCGCTTGAGGTCGGCGAGGTGTTCGCTCGTCGGCTCAGCAACTTCGCGTTCCGCCGCGTCCAGAATGTCCTGAACGGTCAGTTCGTCTTCTTCGATCCCGTCGGCTACAGCACTGTCAGGTTCAGAAGCGGATGCTGCATCAGCAGCGGCCGCGCCCGCGGCGGCGGTGCCGTCATCGGGCACCCCCGCAGCGGACGCGTCGTTGTCTGGATGTTTCTTGTCAGCCATGGTTGCGGCCTACTTCTTCTTCTCGTCTTCGTCGTCGTCAACAACTTCGGCGTCGACAACGTCTTCGTCCTTGTTCGCTTCGGCAGGAGCCTCGTCGGTGCTGGTCTCATCAGCGCCGGCTGCGGCATCCGCCTGGCTGGACTTGTAGATGGCTTCGCCGAGCTTGCCCTGGCTTTCGTTGAGCTTGTCAAACGCGGTCTTCACCGCGTCGTCGTCGTCGCCGGCGAGAGCGGACTTGAGGGCATCGACATCAGCCTGCACCTCGTTCTTCACGTCCTCGGGGAGCTTGTCGACGTTGTCCTTGATCAGCTTCTCGATCGAGTAGGCGAGCTGCTCGGCCGTGTTGCGGGTCTCGGCGACTTCGCGCAGACGCTTGTCTTCTGCGGCGTGCTCTTCACCCTCGCGCACCATGCGCTCGATGTCTTCCTTCGCGAGCGAGGAACCGCCCGTGATGGTCATCGACTGCTCGGTTCCGGTGCCCTTGTCCTTGGCGGACACGTGCACGATGCCGTTGGCGTCGATGTCGAAGGTGACCTCGACCTGCGGAATGCCGCGCGGCGCCGGCGCGATGCCGGTGAGCTCGAAGGTTCCGAGGTTCTTGTTGTCGCGGGTGAACTCACGCTCGCCCTGGAAGACCTGGATCGCAACGGACGGCTGGTTGTCGTCGGCCGTGGTGAAGGTTTCGCTGCGCTTGGTCGGGATGGCCGTGTTGCGCTCGATCAAGCGCGTCATGATGCCGCCCTTGGTTTCGATGCCGAGGCTCAGCGGGGTGACGTCGATGAGCAGAACGTCCTTGCGCTCGCCCTTCAGCACGCCGGCCTGCAGTGCGGCGCCGACGGCGACGACCTCGTCCGGGTTGACACCCTTGTTCGGGTCCTTGCCGCCGGTCTCGCTCTTGACGAGCTCGTAGACGGCGGGCATCCGGGTGGAACCACCGACGAGAACGACGTGGGCGATGTCACCGACCTTGACGCCGGCCTCACGAATGACGTCCTGGAAGGGCTTCTTGGTGCGGTCGAGCAGGTCCTCAGTCATCTTCTCGAACTGGGCGCGGGTGAGCGTCTCGTCGAGGTTGGCCGGGCCGTTTTCGGTCAGCGACAGGTAGGGCAGCTGGATGCTCGTCGACATGCTCGAGGAGAGTTCCTTCTTGGCCTGCTCAGCGGCTTCTTTGAGGCGCTGCTTGGCGATCTTGTCCTTGGACACGTCAACGCCGGTGGTCTCCTTGAAGCGCTTGATCAGGTGATCAACGATGCGCTGGTCCCAGTCGTCGCCGCCGAGGCGGTTGTCGCCGGCGGTCGAGCGCACCTGGATGGTGGAGAAGTCGTCGTCCTTGCCCACCTCGAGCAGCGACACGTCGAAGGTTCCGCCTCCGAGGTCGAAGACCAGGATGAGCTCGTCTTCCTTGCCCTTGTCGAGACCGTAGGCCAGCGCGGCGGCGGTCGGCTCGTTGATAATGCGCAATACGTTGAGTCCGGCAATCTCGCCGGCCTCCTTCGTGGCCTGACGCTCGGCGTCGTTGAAGTACGCCGGCACGGTCACGACGGCGTCGCTGACCTTCTCGCCCAGGTACTGCTCGGCGTCACGCTTGAGTTTGGCGAGGATACGCGCGCTGATCTCCTGCGGGGTGTACTTCTTGTCGTCGATCGCGACGGTCCAGTCAGTGCCCATGTGGCGCTTGACGCTGGAGATGGTGCGGTCGACGTTGGTGACGTTCTGGCGCTTGGCGGTTTCTCCAACGAGAACTTCGCCGTCCTTGGTGAATGCGACCACCGAGGGGGTGGTGCGCAAGCCCTCAGCGTTGGCGATGACGGTGGGTTCTCCACCTTCGAGCACGGACACCACCGAGTTTGTGGTTCCGAGGTCAATACCTACTGCACGAGCCATCTGGGTTGTTCTCCTTCAATCATGTGCGAAACGAACTGCTAAGTAATCTCAAGACTTGAGCCTCGATGACTCAAGTATTCCAGAGCCGTTTCGTCCCTGTCAATTTCTGCGGCTGAAAGTTGAGTGTGAGTGGCTCAACTTTCAAAGCGGATGCCGCTGGTCGGCAAATCCGGATACTTACCCCGGGGCAGTAGATTGTGCACATGACCGAGACTGTCGCCGTAGACGCGGGTGCCCCTCCAACGCGTGGTCGGGTGGCGGCCTGGGCATTCTGGGACTGGGGGTCGGCGGCCTTCAACGCGGTCGTTACGACGTTCGTCTTCAGTGTCTACCTCACCGGTTCAGCGTTCGGCGACGAAGCCGTCGTTTCCGCGCAACTGGGCTGGGCCCTCGCCATAGCCGGACTCCTCGTCGCCGTGCTGGCACCGATCACGGGGCAGCGCTCCGACACCTCCGGCCGGCGCAAATTCTGGCTGGGGGCCAATACCTTCGCCGTCGTCGGCCTCACCACAGCGATGTTTTTCGTTGAGGCCAGCCCCAGCTATCTGTTGCTCGGGCTCGTGCTGCTCGCGGCCGGAAATGTATTCTTCGAGTTCGCCAGCGTCAACTACAACGCGATGCTCGGCCAGGTATCGACTCCCCGCACCATCGGCAGGGTCAGCGGCTTCGGCTGGGGCATGGGGTATCTGGGCGGCATCGTGCTGTTGCTCATCGTCTACTTCGGTTTCATCGCTCCCGAGTTGGGGTTGTTCGGCGTGACCAGCGAGAACGGCTTGGCCGTGCGGGTCACCATGTTGGTGGCCGCCGCCTGGTTCGGACTCTTCGCGCTGCCGCTATTGCTGCGCGTCCCTGAGCACCGCGCCCCCGCCGCCGAACGGCGAGTCAAGGTCGGCTTCTTCCAGAGCTACGTCGTGCTCGCTCGCGACATCAAGCGGCTGTGGACCACGAGCCGCCAGACCGTATATTTTCTGCTGGCGAGCGCTATTTTTCGTGACGGTCTGGCCGGCGTGTTCACCTTCGGCGGCGTGCTGGCGGCATCCGTTTTCGGCTTCTCACCGGGCGAAGTCATCATTTTCGCCATCGCCGCCAACGTGGTGGCCGGCATCGCCACCATGGCGGTCGGGGTGCTCGACGACCGCCTGGGCGCGAAGCCGGTGATCGTGACGGCCCTGGTGGGCCTGCTCGTGAGCGGCATGCTGGTCTTCCTGCTGCACGACGGCGGCCAGATCGTGTTCTGGACCGCAGGCCTCGCCCTGTGTCTGTTCGTCGGGCCGGCCCAATCTGGCAGTCGCACCTTTCTCGCCCGGCTCATTCCGGCCGGGCGCGAGGGCGAGGTGTTCGGGCTCTACGCCACGACCGGCCGCGCCGTGAGCTTTCTGGCACCCACCGCCTTCGCCGTCTTCGTGTCGATCTTCGGCGCCACCTACTGGGGAATCCTCGGCATCATGCTCGTGCTGCTGCTCGGCCTGCTCCTCCTCCTGCCGGTCAAGGCATCCCAGCAGCAGATCGTCTAGCGCGGGGCTCCGCGCCAGTTCTGGCTGGTGCGATGACCGGTAACGGGCGCGGTGAGCGGATGCCGGCGCGCGCGTCAGGCGTTGAGGCTACTTGCTAGCATTGCCGAGAGTGTGCGGTTCAGCAATTCATCAGGGCTTTTGCTTCTCGCACGTCACAATCCCGGCATCGCCGCCGGCGCATGGCTCAACGCTCAACGCTCAACGCTCAACGCTCAACGCTCAACGCTCAACGACAGCTTTCGGAAAGAAGACATCGTGCTCCGTATCGGCATTCTGGGTGCGTCAGGAATCGCCCCCGCAGCTGTCATCCACCCGGCTGCGCGCCGAGAAGACGTCGCCATAGTCGCCGTCGCCTCGCGCCGTGCATCAACCGCCGCCGCCTACGCAGCAACTCACGGCATTGAACGTTCCTACGACGACTACCGCGCGTTGCTGGCCGACCCCGACATCGACCTGGTTTACAACTCCCTGCCCCCGTCCGAACACGCCGAGTGGTCCATCGCGGCACTCGAAGCCGGCAAGGATGTTTTGTGCGAAAAGCCGTTCGCCATGAACGCGGTGCAGGCCGAGCGGATGCTGAAAGCGGCCGATGCCACCGGCCGGCGGCTCATCGAGGCCTTCCACGACCGCTACCACCCGCTCAGCCTCGAAATCGATGCCCTGGTCGCCTCGAAGCGATTGGGCGACATCGTCTCGCTGCGCGCGGATTTCTCGGTCAGCAATGCTTTCGAGCCGAGCGGCATCCGTCACGATCCGAAACTCGGCGGTGGGGCGCTGATGGACCTGGGCTGTTATCCGCTGCACTGGGTTCGCGCACTGATGAATGAGGAGCCCACCGTCGTCAGCGCGATCGCCGCAACGAACCCACTCGGCGCTGACAGCAGCATTGACACGGAGCTACGCTTCCCGTCGGGGACAACCGCGCGCATCACGGCGAGCATGGATGCCGGCCCGACCGAGATATCAACGCTCGACATCGTGGGCACCCTCGGCACTCTGCACGTGAACAATCTCGTCTTTCCCTCCGCGGGCCACAGCATCAGCGAAACCATCGACGGGATAACCCGCGTGAGCACCGTGCGCGGCCGGACCACCTACGATCACCAGCTCGAAGCGATCATCGTGGGCCTGAAGAATCACACGGCGCTGCCCACGGAGGGCGCTGACTCGCTGAACAATATGATCGCCATCGATGCCATCTACGCCGCGGCCGGACTCGATCGAAGCTTCGTCGAGGAAAGCCCGGCAGCTCCGCGCTGAGTTTCTCCCTCCACCGGGAACCTGTCTCAAAGGTAGGATCTCTCCATGGCTGTGACCGACGAAGCGATCCTCAAGATCAAGGACATGATCTTGTCCGGTGAGATCAAACCCCGGGACAAGCTCCCCCCGGAGAAGGAGCTGAGCGAGCGGCTGGGGCTCTCGCGCAGTTCTCTCCGGGAAGCCGTCAAGGCGCTGGAGGTGATCCGTGTGCTCGACGTGCGGCGAGGCGACGGAACCTACGTCACGAGCCTCGAGCCACGTCTGCTGCTGGAAGCGATGACCTTCATCACCGATCTGCACACGGACTCATCCATCCTGGAGCTGTTCGCGGTGCGCCGCATTCTGGAGCCGGCCGCAGCGGCACTGGCCGCCGTACGGATGAGCCCCCAGGAGCTGGCCGAGTTGCGGGCGCTTCTGGAACTGGTGAACGAGTCGACCGATGTCGAGGGTCTGGTGGCGGCAGACATCCACTTTCACGGCGCCATCGCGGCGGCGGCCGGAAATACCTATCTGGCGAGTCTGATCGACTCGCTGTCGAGCCACACGATTCGCGCCCGGATCTGGCGCGGACTCACCCAGGAACACTCCGTCGAACGCACACTGGCCGAACACAAGGCGATCGCCGACGCCCTG
Organism: Cryobacterium sp. Hh11; assembly: GCF_004404045.1. Taxonomy (NCBI): domain Bacteria; kingdom Bacillati; phylum Actinomycetota; class Actinomycetes; order Micrococcales; family Microbacteriaceae; genus Cryobacterium; species Cryobacterium sp. Hh11. The sequence continues at coordinate 141,953 of NZ_SOHF01000007.1, forward strand.
GAACGCCACGACGCAGACCTCGCGCAGGCCCTGACCACCGTGCACATCTCGGGAATCGAACAGTGGCTGCGCGACGCGGTGGCCGCTGCCTGAGGCGGACTAGGCTCCCTGCAAACCGCGCGCAACGGCCGCCTCGAACTCCTCGCTCGAACGGTCGCTCACATCGTGGTGCAACACCGCCAGGATGACCGCCGGTGCGGCCGTGAAATACGGCACGCCCACCGCGGCGAGCGCCACGATCGCGTCCGGCGTGCGCAGGCTCGCTGCCAACACATCGGTGCCGGACCCGGCCACGACGGCCGTCATCACCGCTATCTCGGCGATACCGTCCAGACCGCTATCCTGCATCCGCCCGAGGTACGGCGCGATATAGCGCACGCCCAGAGTCGCCGCCATCAGCGCCTGGGCCGGCGAATAGACCGCGGTCAGCAGCACCGGCGCACCGGCTCTGCTCAGCTCGGCGGCGACGACGAACCCTTCGCGTGTGGCGGGGACCTTGACGACGACCTCGGGTCCGAGCGCCAGTATCCCCTCGGCAGTGCGGAGCAGTGCGCCGCGGCTCTCACCCCAGGCCTGGAAGAAGACTTCGTGTGCGCCCTCCGCGATCCAGCGCGCATACAGTTCCGGGGCATCCGCAACCGAGCGGTCAGCCCGCTCGAGAATCGTGGGGTTCGTCGTCACGCCGTGCACGAGCCCATCACGAAGCAACTCGCCGACCTCGTCGGCTTCTGCACTGTCAACATACAAGCGACGTTCTCGGCTCATGTGGGAGCTTCCTTTCGATCCGCCGGCTCTGGCTGATACTCGACAGTAGCAACGAGACACTGGGATCTGTCCCGACCTGTCCGGTAATGTAATTACACGTCAAAGCGACGCCAGCGGTGCGAAAGGAAAAAATGAGCCAGACAGAGTCGTCGGCACCCCCATCCGGTGGAGTCCTGATCGTGGGGAGCATCACGGCCGACCTCACTACTTTTTCGCACCGTCTTCCCGCTCGGGGCGAGACCATTCTGGGGGATGACTTCACGCTCGTGCTGGGCGGGAAGGGCGCCAACCAGGCGATCGCCGCGGCCCTCGCCGGGAGCTCGGCACACATGGTCTCGTGCGTGGGCACCGATCTGTTCTCGCCGCTGTTGACCGAAGGTCTGCAGAACGCCGGGGTCAACACCGAGCACGTTCGTCGAGTCTCCGGACCCAGCGGAATCGCCCACATCCGGGTTGATGATTCCGGCGAGAATGACATTGTCATGGTGCCCCTCGCGAATTCCTCCCTCAGTGAAGCGCAGATCGATGCCGCGTTCAGTGCCCGGGCCGGGTCATCGACGGTGCTGTTGACCCAGCTTGAGATTCCGTGGGCACTCACGCAGTATTCGATTCGAAAAGGGCACGAGGCCGGACTCACCGTGATCCTCGACCCGGCCCCCGCGACCGTGCTCGACGATGCGATCTGGCCGCTCATCGACATCGTGACACCGAACGAGACCGAGGCCAGGCTGCTGACCGGCATAGTCGTGACCGACCTCGAATCCGCCACCGCCGCGGGACGATGGTTCGTCGACCGGGGCGTTCGCTACGCGCTGATCACCATGTCGGCGGCAGGCGCGCTCCTGGTGTCTGCAACCGAGATCAAACATTTCGACGCGATTCCCGTTCAGTCTGTTGACACAACGGCAGCAGGGGATGCCTTCGCCGGATACCTCGGTGCGGCCCTCGCCCTCGGTCACGACCTGCCGGATGCCATCGGCCGCGCCATGGCCGCCGGCGCACTCACCGTGACCAAGCGCGGCGCCTCACCCAGCCTCCCCTCGCGCGCTGACGTCGAGACTCTGCTCACTCGCCACACCGCTATGCGCGCGATGAAAGCCTGACCGATGACCAAACAGACGCACGCCACTCACCTCGATCCGCACAACCCGCCGGGAATCGATCGCCAGGCGGCGACGCCCATGTATCACCAGCTCAAGAACCGCATCCTCGACGATATTGCCAGTCAGGGATTGCGGGCCGGCGACATCCTTCCGGGCGAGCACCGGTTATGCGAGCAGTTCCAGGTTTCGCGCACGGTCGTGCGGCAGGCGCTGGCCCAGCTCGAGTACCAGGGGGTGATCGAACGAGTCAAAGGCAAAGGCACATTCGTCGCGCGTCAGAAGGTGCCGGAAAGCCTCGTGCACACGCTGACCGGTTTATACGAAGAAGTCGCCGCCCGCGGGGGGCACGTTCGCAGCGAGGTGCGCCGACAGGAGATCATCGAGGCAGACGACGACGTTGCCGATTCGCTCGCAGTGCCGCCGCGATCGCCGGTCGTCGTGATCGAACGGCTGCGCTATGTCGACGAAGAACCGTGGTCCTGGACCACAACGTATTTGCCGCACGATATCGGGTTGCTGGTTTTGCAGGAAGACCTTCGAGATCAATCGCTCTATGCGCTGCTGGCCAACCACGGAGTTCGCGCGGTACGCGGTGTTCGGTCCGCTGAAGCAGCATCCGCCGATCGCGCGCAGGCGGCACTGCTGAAGGTCGGAATCGGCCGGGCCCTGCTCGTGCTGCGCAGCATTAGCTATGACGAAAACGAACAGCCGATGGAGTATTTCATTGCCCATCACCGCGGTGACCGCAGTCGTTTCGAGTTTCAGCTGAGTGCGTCGTCCGCCACCCAGAGCACGGCAGCGCTGCGCCATACCGGGATCCCCGCCGCGGAGGCCGCTGCTACGACGGATGAATACAACCTGTAATTACACGTGACATGTAATTACAGGTTACGCTGAACCGGCAGCACCGCCGCTGCCGCTGAGCCAGGAGACGACGTGTCTGATTACTCCGAACTGCCCGTTTTGCCCATGAGTATCCGTTTCGATCACGCTGCCGGCACCCTCAGCCCCGCCGGACCGACTCTCACCAGGCGCATGTCCGACCTCGAAGGCCTGTTCCTCGACCAGGATGCCTGGCTCTCGGCCCTCGCTGACGGCGACCCGATCGTCTACTCGGTCGTGTCGAGCCGCGTCCCGGAAATCGACCGCGAGCTTCCCCAATCGATCACGACCATTCAGCCCGGCGTCACCGGCGGTGAATTCTGGATGACCAAGGGCCACCAGCACCCCAACCATCAGGGCGAAATCTACCTCGGCATTTCGGGCAGCGGCGGCCTGCTCATGTTTGACGGAACCAGCACAAACTGGGTGGACATGACCCCAGGCACCATCGGCTACATTCCCCCGGGCTGGGCCCACCGCAGCGTCAATGTCGGCAAGGAACCGTATTCGTTCCTCGCCGTCTACCCCGGCGGCGCGGGTCATGACTATGGCTGGGTACTCGAGCACGGTCTCGGCCAGCGAGTATGCACAGAAAACGACGGTGTTGTCTTTCGGGATTACTTCACGGGCGCCCGGCCGTGATCATCTCGCACGACCTCGGCACCACCGGGAACAAGGCATCCCTGCACCGCGACGATGGACGGCTTGTGACCTCCGTCACCGTGAACTACAGCGCCCGCTTCGCCGACAACGGCGTCGCGGAGCAGAACCCCGACGACTGGTGGCGGGCGGTCGTGGAAGCCACCCGGGGTCTGCTCGCGCGGTCCGGCACCGACCCGGCACAGGTGACCGGCCTGGTGGTGAGCGGCCAGATGATGAGCGCGGTGCTGCTGGATGCCGCATACCGGCCCGTTCGCGCCGCGCTCATCTGGGCCGATACCCGCAGCACGGCCCAGACCGAACATCTCGAACGCGTCATCGGCCAGGATCGGGCGTACGCGTTGACGGGGCATCGCCTCAACCCCACGTACTCGCTGGAAAAAATCATGTGGGTTCGCGACAACGAGCCCGAGACATTTTCGCGGGTTCGCCACTTCTGTTTGGCGAAAGACTTCGTGGTGCAGCGACTCACCGGGCGTCTGGTCACCGATCGCTCCGACGCCTCCGCCACGAACGCCTACGATCAAACCCGCGGCGAGTGGTCGACGGAAATGCTGGAGGCTGCCGGTCTTGACGCTCGTCTCTTCCCCGACATCCTTGACGCCACCGCCGTCGTCGGCACCCTCACCCCCGAAGCGGCACGCGAGACCGGATTGGCGGTCACCACGCGCGTTGTGCTCGGCGGCGGCGACGGCCCGATTGCGGCGGTCGGTGCGGGCATCGTGGCACCCGAAGACGGTGCCTACGTGTGTTTGGGGACCTCGTCCTGGATCTCCTTCGCAAGTGCCACGCCGGTGCACGACCCGCTGCGGCGAACCATGACCTTCGACCATGTGGTTCCCGGCCAGTACGTGCCCACGGCAACGATGCAGGCCGGCGGCGGCGGCCTCGCCTGGGTGTCGGAACTCCTCCACCCCGAGCCCTCCAGCACAGGCCTCGCCGCCCTGGTCTCCGCAGCATCGACGGCATCCGCTTCGTCGAGCGGGCTCTACTTTTTGCCCTACCTGCTTGGCGAGCGCTCACCCTATTGGAATCCGGATGCCGCCGGATCCTTCATCGGAATCAACCGTCATCACGGACGCGCCGAAATGACGCGGGCCGTTCTCGAGGGCGTCGCCTTCAACCTGTTCACCTGCCTGCAGGCCTTCCGGGACTCGGGCTCCGCCATCGAGCGCGTTGATGCGATCGGCGGCGGGGCCGCCAGTGATGCCTGGCTGCAGATCCTCGCGGACGTCTGGGGAATCCCCGTGCGACGGCGCACCATCGTTGAAGAGGCCAACAGTCTCGGCGCCGCGGTCACGGCGGCAGTCGGGCTTGGACTCGTCGATGACTTCGGGGCGGCTCGCGGCCTCTCGGAGGTGTCCGCGGAGTTCTCCCCCGACCGTGATCGTCACGCCGAGTACCTCGCCCGCTATGCCGTTTTCGTCGAGGGCTACGAGTGCCTCCAACCGTGGTTCGCCACCCGGGCAGGGCGCTGATGGGCACCGTTCTGGTCACCAGTCGGTCCTTTTCGTCGGGCAACAGCGATGAAGCAGGCCGTCTTTCGGATGCCGGCCACACGGTCGTCACGGGCCCGGCCAGCCACGAGCTCGACGTTCTTCAGGGCCTCCTGCGCAACGCTGTCGGGTGGATCGCCGGAACCGGTGAGATCACTCCGGAACATCTCGACGCGGCGCCACAACTGCGCGTGATCGCCCGTTACGGGGTGGGCATCGAATCCGTCGACGTTGCCGCGGCAGAAGAACGTGGAATCGTCGTCACCAATACGCCCGGCGCCAATAGTGACGCGGTCGCCGACCATGCCGTCGGCCTCATGCTCGCGATCTTGCGCGGCACGACGGCGGGAGACCGTCGCGTTCGAGCCAACGACTGGACTGTGCACCGCGGGCGAGAGCTCGGTGCCCTCACCGTCGGCATTGTCGGATTCGGCCGAATCGGCCAGGGTGTCGCTCGACGCCTCCGTGGTTTCGGCCCACGGATCGTCGCGCACGATCCCTGGCTGAGCAATGACGCCATCAGCGACGGAGGAGCGATGCCGATCGGAGTGCTTGCCATGGCGGAGGAGTGCGATCTGGTCACCCTGCACAGCCCCGGCGGCACCTGCATCGTCTCCGATGCCTGGCTTGCCCACGCGCGGCCGGGGCTCGTGGTCGTCAACACGGCGCGACCGGAACTCGTCGATGAACATGCTCTCGCACAGGCCCTCCGCTCGCAGCGCATCGCCGGGTTCGCCGCCGACACCCTCGCGGGCGATACCCGGGGGCTGTCCTCCCCTCTGCTGGCGGCCGAGCTGCAGGACCGAGTGATCGTCACCCCGCATTTCGGCGCCCAGACCACCCAGGCCGTCGACACCATGAGTTCGATGGCCGTGAGCAACCTACTCTCCGTTCTCGCCGGCGATTCCCCCGCCAATCCCGTCTCCTCGAAAGCGTGATCATGCAGAATTCCTTAAATCGCCTCGCCGGCACCCGCATTCTGGCCGTTCTGCGCGCCCCCTCCGCCGACGTAGCCCTGCGGGCAGCGGATGCCCTCGTGGCCGGCGGGGTCACCGGGCTGGAGATCACCTACTCCACCCCCGACGCGCCCGCCGTCATCCGCGAGCTGTGCGCCCGGTACGGCGACACCGTCTACCTCGGCGCGGGCACGGTCACGACCGCCGATGAAGCGCGCCGAGCAGCGGATGCCGGCGCGGCCTTTCTGGTCAGCCCTGGCACCCGGCCCAAGCTCACCGCGGCGATGAAGGCCACGGGGCTGCTCGTGATGACCGGGGCGCTCACTCCGAGTGAAATCATGGCCGCGGCGGAATACGGAACCGATGTGGTGAAGATATTTCCTGCCTCACTCGGCGGCCCGGCCTTTCTCCGGTCCCTTCGCGGACCGTTCCCGGCTGTTCCGTTCATGCCGACGGGCGGTGTCACTCCGGGCAACATCGGCGCCTGGTTCGATGCCGGAGCGATCGCAGTCGGAGCCGGCAGCGATTTGGTCTCTGCCGCCGATCTCGCCGCCGGGCGCTACGACAATATCCAACGTCTCGCCGCTCAATTCGTGTCCGCCGGCACCCGCCTGGACCCGGCAGAGGTACGGGCATGAGCGGCTATATGGGATTTGTCGGGGTGAGCACCGAGAAATCGTCGATCATGAAAATCTTTCCGACCTGGGCCGATATCCTCGGTCTCCCGACGCGCACGCTGATCGGTCACGACCTGGCGATCGACGCCACACCCCAGCAGTACGTTCACCTCGTGCAGCAGATCAGGGACGACCCGAATCACTGGGGCGCCCTGGTGACCACCCACAAAATGGGTCTGTTTGCGGCCACCCACGACCTGTTCGACGAGCTCGACGAGTTCAGCACCGTCGGCGGAGAACTCTCGAGTATTGCCAAGAGAAATGGCCGGCTCATCGGCCACGCCAAGGACCCCCTGACGGCGGGGCTCGCCGCGCAGGAATTCCTCCCCGACGATCACTTCACCCGCACGGGAGGCCACGTCGTGTGTCTGGGTGCCGGCGGTGCCGGCGGCGCCCTCTCCTGGTATCTGGCCGGGCGGGCCGACCGGCCAGAGCGGATCGTTGTCACCGATACGGACCAGGGTCGACTTGACCATTTGCGCGCGGTGCACCTTCGCCGCGGAACTCCCGCCGAGCTGATCCGTTTTGTTCTGGTCGAAAGCCCCGAAACCACAAGGACCGTGCTTGCCGATGCCCCCGCGCACAGCCTCATCGTCAATGCCAGCGGGCTCGGTAAGGATCGCCCGGGCAGCCCAGTTCCGGACGACACAAGGTTTCCCGAAGCTGCGTATGTCTGGGAGTTCAATTACCGCGGCAGCTTGGAGTTTCTGGCGCAGGCACGTGCGCAAGCGGATTCCGCGGAGCTCACCGTCATAGACGGCTGGCGCTACTTCATCCATGGCTGGTCGCAGGTCATCGCCGAGGTGTTCACTATCGAGCTCACCGACGACCTGGTGAGCCGCCTCTCCGAGGCCGCGCTGGCTGCACGATGAACATGATTCGCAGCGTTCTCGGCGACGTCGATCCAGCCACGCTGGGTCTGGTCGACTATCACGAGCACCTCTTTCAGGTCAGTCCGCTGCTGCTCGGTGACGAGCTGAACGACGAGGCGGCATCCGGCAGTGAAGCCCGACTGTTACGGGCGAGCGGGTTTGATGCCATGGTCGACGCGACCCCGGTCGGGCTCGGTCGCAACCCGGAGGCGGTGGCTCGAATCAGTGCTTCGTCGGGGCTCACCGTGATTGCCGCAACCGGCGCCCATCGCGATGCCCACTACTCGGCCGAACACTGGCTTCGTCAGCTGGATGCCGGCAGTCGCGCCGCCCTGTTCCTGGCCGACCTGCACGACGGCATGCCGATACGAGATGATCAGCCGACACGGGCCGTGACGCCGACCGGCGATCCCGTGCGCGCCGGTCTGCTGAAGGCCGGGATCGGTTACTGGTCGATCTCGCCGTTCGAACGGCAAACGCTCGAGGCGGTTGCCCTCGCTCACGCGGCGTCCGGGGCGCCGATCATGGTGCACCTGGAATACTGCACGGCGGCCCACGAAGTGCTCGATCTGCTGGAGGGTTTCGGTGTGCCACCGCAACGAGTTGTGCTCGCGCACGCTGATCGCGACCCGAACCCCGCCCTGCATCTGGAGCTGGTGGCCCGGGGCGCCTGGCTCGGCTATGACGGCATCGCCCGCCCGCGCACGCGCAGCGATGCCGAACTACTCACGCTCACCGAAGCCGTCGTCGCTGGTGGTGGCCTGAACCGGCTGCTGATCGGCGGCGACGTGGCGCGCCGGAGCCGCTACGTCTCCTACGGGGGAATGCCGGGCTTGGCCTATCTCGGGAACCGCTACCTTCCCGCCCTGCGCGCCCGGATCGGGAACGAGCAGGTGGAGCGGATACTCCGCACCAATGCCGCACAATTTCTCACCTGGACCCCGGCGTGAACTGCGCCGGTGCCGCTTCTGTCGCGCCCGCGCGGCGGGCGCCGATAACGTTCAGTAAGGTTGAGTCGCTTGCAGGAAAGGACCTACATGGCCACGATTTATGACGTCGCCGCGCTTGCGGGAGTCTCCCCGGCCACCGTGTCCCGCGTTTTCAACGGCATCACCGTCTCGGCGGAACGCAGCGACCGGGTTCGTGCGGCGGCCGAGCGGCTGTCTTTCACGCCCAACCGCACCGCTCGCACGCTTCGAAAGCAGTCGTCTGAGGTCATCGCGCTGATCATTCCGGACATCGAGAACCCGTTCTTCACGGCATTGGCGCGCGGCGTGGAAGACGTGGCTCAGCAATCCGGCTACTCGGTCGTGCTGTGCAACACCGATGAGGATGCCGCCAAGGAGGCCCGTTATCTCGATGTCGTCGTCTCAGAGAACATGGCCGGCATCATTCTCGCCGCCGCAACCGATCAGGTTAATCTGACCCCCCTCATCCGGCGCGGGCGCCCCGTGGTGGCCGTTGATCGCAGCCTGCCTGAGATCGATACCGTGACCGTTGACAACGTCGCGGGCGGACGCGATGCGACGCGGGCCCTGCTGGAGCAAGGCTTTCGGCGCATCGGCTGCATCACGGGGCCACGCGGCGGCAGAACAGCCGAGGCCCGCGCCGACGGTTGGCGAGAGATCGTCGATGCCGATGCCGCGGCGTCAGGGAGCGTTGACCGGTATTTGCGGCACGCCGATTTTCGCGTGGATGGCGGCCATACGGCGATGTTGGAGCTGCTGAATCTGCCGGAACCACCGGACGCCGTTTTCGTCGCGAACAACCTTATGGCCGTCGGAGCCCTGCGAGCACTGATCGAGCGGGATCTCACCCCACCCGTAGTGGGTGTCGCCAGTTTCGGTGACCTGCCGTTTGCCACTCTGTCGCCCCGTGGGGTGACCGTGATCCCCCTGCCGGCACGCCTGCTCGGTGAAGCCGCAGCTCGGCTGCTGATCGAGCGCCTTCGCGGTGACGATCAACCTCCTCGCACCATCACACTCAGCAATCTCTCCTGATCAGACCTCCGCGTTCAGGGGCCGCATTGTTGACCCTGAAATCGATTTCATTTAGGCTGGCTCCATGAGCATTGATGCGATTATCGGCGTAGATATCGGCACGTCCAGCAGCAAGGGCGTGCTCGTGACGCTCGACGGAACCGTGCTGCACTCGGCCAGCCGATCGCACGACCCGTCCCGGCCCCGAGACGGCTGGGTCGAGATGGATGCCGACCTCTGGTGGAGCGAATTCGTCGCCATCTCCCGCGAACTGCTCGATGCGGCCTCAGACGACAACGTTCACATCATCGCAGTGGGAGTCAGTGGAATGGGGCCGTGTGTCCTGGTCACCGACGCCTCCGGAATTCCGCTGCGACCAGCCATCCTCTACGGGATTGACACCCGTGCGACCCAGCAGATCGCCGACCTCACCCACGCGCTGGGCGGCGACGACGTCATCATGGCTCGCGCCGGGTCGGCGCTGTCAACCCAGGCCGTTGGCCCCAAGCTGGCCTGGCTCGCGGACAACGAACCCGCAGTCTTCGCTCAATCACGCCGGCTCTTCATGCCGAGCTCCTGGCTGGCCTGGAACCTCACCGGCGCCTACGTGCTCGACCACCACTCCGCCAGTCAGTGCACCCCGCTCTACGACGCCGGCGCACACGCTTGGCACGAACCATGGGCGCGGCCGCTAGCCGGACCGATCGAACTCCCGGCCCTGTGCTGGCCCGGCGACATCGCTGGCCACATCACGGATGCCGCCGCCGCCGAGTCGGGGCTGCCCGCGGGCATCCCCGTGATCGCCGGCACGATCGACGCCTGGTCCGAGGCGGTGAGCGTGGGCGCCCAGCATCCCGGAGATCTCATGCTCATGTACGGAACCACCATGTTTCTGGTCAATACGGTTCCTGAACCGGTCACGGCCGTCGGCCTCTGGGGCACGGTCGGCGCCTTCCCCGGCACGCATAACCTCGCGGGCGGCATGGCCACGTCGGGTGCGATCACCGGTTGGCTGCGCGACCTGCTCGGCGCCGGTGACTTTCCCGAGCTGCTCGCCCTGGCGGCGGCATCCGGTCCGGGGGCGCGTGGGTTGCTTATGCTGCCCTACTTCGCGGGGGAACGCACCCCGATTCAAGATCCCAATGCCCGCGGTGTCATCGCCGGCCTGACCATTTCCCACACGGCGGGCGATCTGTACCGCGCCGCCCTGGAGGCGACGGCATTCGGAGTGCGGCACAACATCGAAGCCATGCAGCTGGCCGGCGGTTCGATTGAGCGCATCGTGGCCGTCGGCGGCGGCGCCCAGGGCGACCTCTGGACCCAGATCGTCAGTGATGTCACGGGGCTTCCTCAGGTGATCCCGAGCGTGCTGATCGGAGCGAGCTTCGGCGCTGCCTTTCTCGCCGCTCTCGCCGTCTCAACTGCAGATATCGACTCGTGGAACCCGCCCGCCGAGGTGCGACAGCCCGATCCCGCGGTTCGTGCCGATTACGACGAGCTGTACGGGTTGTATCGCGACCTGTACCCGGCTACCCGGGATATTTCCCACTCCCTCGCCGCTCGGCAGAGCCGAGCGGATTCCCCTTCCCTTTCACCGACCGCGACACAAACCGACACCAAATATCAGAAAGCGAGTCATGTATGACCAGCTACCTCCTGCCCACACCGCTCACCCGGGCATCGACGCCCGAGCGCACGATTTTCACCGTGACGAGCGGAGACCTCCGCCAGGCTGCGAACCTCAAGTGCTGGCCCACCCAGCAGCAACTCGAAGCGGACTTCGGTTCAGCGGTGAATCGGTTCGGTTGGAGCGTAAAGCGAGGGCACGCCGCCGACACTGCGAGCGGCCACGGTTTCATCGACAGCCAGCGCATGGGCATCGAGGTTTTCAAGACCATCCCCAGTGACGCCCCGATTGTGGTGGTTGAGGCCGTCTGGCAGTACAGCCACCATGTGCTCGCCGGCCTGCGCGCCCACCGGGGCCCCATTCTCGTCGTGGCCAACTGGGCCGGAGACTACCCCGGACTGGTCGGCCTGCTCAATCTCACCGCGAGCCTCACCAAGGCCGGCATCGCCTACTCCTCTCTCTGGAGCGAGGACTTCACCGACGAGTGGGCCGTGTCGCAGCTTGAAACCTGGCTGGAGACCGGACGGATCATTCCCGACGAGAGCCACGTTCGCGATCTTCCCGCGCTTGATGCGGCCAGCCCCGAAGTCGCCCTCGGCGTTGCCCTGGCGCACCAGTTGCAGCAGGAACAAGCCATCATCGGAATCTTCGACGAGGGTTGCATGGGCATGTACAACGCCATCATCGACGACGAGCTGCTCAACCCGCTCGGCATCTACAAGGAGCGCCTGTCCCAGAGCGCCCTGTTCGCCGAAATGGCCCTGGTCACCGACGCGGAAGCCGACACGGTCAAGGCCTGGCTGGACAACGCCGGGTTCACGTTCCACTTCGGCCCGGACGATGCCACCGAGCTCACCCCCGCCCAGGTGCACAGCCAGTTCAAGATGTACATCGCCGCGCTGCGCATATCGGATGACTTCGGCCTCGACGCCGTCGGTATTCAATACCAGCAAGGCCTCAAGGACCTCGTGCCGGCCAGCGACCTCGCCGAAGGCCTCCTGAACAACGTCGAACGCCCTCCGGTCTTCTCCCGTGACGGCCAGCGCGAGCTGTACGCCGGAGCGGCTCTGCCGCACTTCAACGAAGTGGATGAGGGAGTGGCTGTCGATGCGCTGATCACCAACCGGGTCTGGACCGCCATGGGGCTCGACCCGGCGAACACGCTGCACGATGTGCGCTGGGGCGAGGAGTACAACGGGGAGTTCGTCTGGGTTTTCGAGATTTCCGGATCGGTTCCGGCCTCTCACAACGGCGGCTACGACAAGAGCTACAGCATGCGTCAGCCACCGATGTTCTTCCCGCTGGGCGGAGGAACACTCAGCGGAGTGTCCAAACCGGGTGAAATCGTCTGGTCCCGCGTTTTCATCATGGATGGCGTGCTGCACGTGGACCTTGGCCGGGGTCACGTCGCGGACCTCCCCGCCGCTGAGACCCAGCGCCGCCTGGATGCCACCGACCCGCAGTGGCCGATCATGCACGCTGTGCTGAACGGCGTCACGCGCAACCAGCTGATGGGCCGACACAAGGCCAACCACGCGCAGGTTGTCTATGCACCGGATGCCGACACCGCGGACCGCGCGCTGGTGGCCAAGGCGGCACTCTTTGCAGAGCTCGGCGTTCTCGTACACCTGTGCGGTGACGTCGCCGTCTAATTACATCCGCTGATCACACAAAGCAGCCCCCACCCGATCGGGTGGGGGCTGCTTTGCGTGATCAGGCCGTGTGACTACTTGTAGAGAACGGCTGCGATCTCAGGGTCTTCCATGTTGGTCTTGTCGAACCAGAAGTATCCGGTGTCGATGATCTTCGCGGGAGTCTTGCCATTGATAGCGTCGAAGGCGGCCTGAACCGTTGCCTCGCCGATCCCGATGGGGTTCTGCGTGATCGCGCCGGCCATCAGGCCATTGGTGATGGCATCCATCTGAGCCTGACCGGAGTCGAAACCGATGACGGTGAGTTCACCGGCAGCCAGCCCCAGCTCGCCGACCGCGTTCACGATACCGATGGCCGAGCCCTCGTTGGTTCCGTACAGGCCCTTGAGGTCAGGGTGTGCGGCGATCATGGCCTTGGCGATATCCGCCGACTTCAGGTGGTCACCGTCGCCGTACTGAATGTCAACGATGGTGATGTCCGGGTACTCCGCCGCCATCTGGTCGACGAATCCGTCGCGACGTTCGACACCAGTGGAGTTGATCTGGCTGTGACCGACGATGCCGACCTCACCCTTGCCGCCGATGAGCTCGGCCATGTGGTCGGCCGCGAGTGCGCCGGCGCCGAGGCTGTCGGTTTTGGCGATGCTCAACGGGTACTCACTGTTGCAACCGGCGTCGAACTGAACCACGGGAATCTCCGCCGCCTTCGCCGCGTCCATCAGTGACACGCACGCTTCGGGGTCGAGCGCCGCGTAGCCGATGGCATCGGGCTTCTTGTCGATGGCGGCCTGCAGCATCTGCAGCTGGCTGTCGACCTCGGTTTCGGAGGCGGGACCCTCGAACGTTACGGTCACGCCGAGCTCGGCGGCCTTGCTTTCAGCCCCGCTCTTGACGGCCTGCCAGAACTGGTGCTGGAAGCCCTTGGAGATCAGGGCGATGTACGGCTTGTCGCCGTTCGCGGCATCCGCTCCGGCATCGGTACCGCCGGCCGAACAGCCGGCCAGGGCGAGCGAGATAGCAGCCGCAGCGGCCAGAAAGACAATTTGCTTTTTCATCGATTAACTCCATTGTTTCTTCGGCGGACAGCTGTGTAGCAGTCACGTAATGCTAGCGAGATAAGTGCGAAAAATACGGGATAAGTACAGGCAGGTACACGATCGTTACATTGCCGTAATCACGCGGATGCAACCGATTTCAGAAATCGACGTGCATGCCCCGTGACAGCTAAGAATTACCCCGGCGCTGACGCAGTGCATCGGTGAATACCGCGATCAGAATAACGACACCGATGACCACGTTCTGCCATTCGGTTTGAATCGACATGATGCGCAGACCGTTGATCAGCACGCTCATGATCAGGGCGCCGATCAGGGTGCCGAGAATCGATCCCCGACCACCCAACAGCGACGTTCCGCCGATGATGACGGCGGCGATGGCCTGCAGCTCATAGCCGGTGCCCAACTGAGGCTGGGCGGAATCCAGCCGGGCTCCGATGACGACCCCGGCGATTCCGGTGAACAGACCCGCGACGGTGTAGATCACGATCTTCCACTTGCGAGTGTCCACCCCCGACAGCCGGGTTGCTTCCTCATTGCTGCCGATGGCGAAGGTGTAGCGACCGAGCAGTGTCTTGCTCAGCAGCACATAGGCCAGCACGGCGAGCGCGAACAGGATGAGGACCGCGTTGGGCAGGCCTGGGATGACGGAACCGAGCGCGATGTTCTTGAACCCGGCGACGCCGCTGAAGTAGATCGGACGCACTCCCGAGATGACGAGCGCGAGGCCCTGCGCGATGAGCATCATCGCGAGGGTCGCAATGAACGGCGGCAGCCGCAGCACGGCGATATTGAAGCCGTTGACAAAACCCATCAACCCGCCGGTGAGGATTCCACCGATCACTCCGACGATGAGCGGCAACTCCATGTTCACCAGGAAGATACCGGTCATGACCGCCGCGAGCGTCATGCCCGTGCCGATGGACAGGTCGATTCCGCCGGTGATGATTACGAAGGTGGTGCCGAGGGCGAGAATGCCGATCACGGCCGTCGAGAGCAAAATCCCGGAGATATTGCTCCAGGTGAAGAAGTTGCTGCTCGCAATGGAGAAGAACACGAGCAGCACGACGAGCGTCGCAAAGGCGAGCGACTGCTGGATCTGAGCGCGCAAGAAGGTACCGGCCGAACGACGCGGTTCCGGGGCCCCTCCGACAACGCGTGTCTGGTCAGTTACGGGGGTAGCGTTCATGGCCGTCACAACTCTTTCTCGTCACCCGTACGGGTGGCGTAGTCCATAATTTTTGCCTGGTCGGCATCTTCGTTGTCGAGAATTCCGGTGATTCGGCCGTTGGCCATCACCACGATGCGGTGCGACAGGCGCAGCACCTCCGGCAGTTCGGAAGAGATCATGATGATCGATTTGCCGGCGTCCACGAGATCGTTGAGCAGCTTGTAGATCTCCTCCTTGGCTCCAACGTCAATACCCCTGGTGGGCTCGTCGAAGATGAGGATGTCGCAATCACGCGCGAGCCATTTGGCAATGACGACCTTCTGCTGGTTTCCACCGGAAAGGTTTTTGGTCGTCGCCGAGATCGAGGGGGTTTTGATGCGGAGCGACCCGACGTAGTCACGCGACGTCTTCTTGCCCTTCATGGTGTGCACGAAGCCCAGGGCATCGGTGTAGTCGCGCAGGGACGCGAGCAGAATATTGGTGTTCACGTCTTGTTCCAGGAGGAGCCCGTAGGCTTTGCGGTCCTCCGAGAGGTAACCGATCCCGTGCGCGACCGCATCGGAGGGCTGGTTGATCTTGACCGGCGTGCCGTTGATGTGCACCCGACCGCCCTCGGACAGGTCAGCGCCGATGATGGCCCGGGCCACCTCCGTGCGGCCGGCACCCATCATGCCCGCGAAGCCGAGAATCTCGCCACGCTTGAGCTCGAAGGACACATCCCGAAGCAGCTTGCGGGTGTTCAAACCCTCCACCTTGAGCACGACCTCATCCTTGCCGTGTCCACGCGGTTTCGGCCGGGCGTTCTCTTCAATGTGGCGACCGACCATCATCTCGATGATCGTCGGGATGTCGAATTGTTCTTTCTGCAAGGTGCCGATGTACTCCCCGTCGCGCAGCACGGTGACCCGGTCGGTGATCCGGCGCAGCTCGTCCATCCGGTGCGAGATGTAGATGATGCCGGTGCCGGCGCTTTTCAGCGCCTCGATCAGCCTAAAGAGCGTTTCGGTCTCCACGTCGGTCAACGCGGACGTGGGCTCATCCATGATCAGCACCTTGGCATCGAAGGACAGCGCCTTGGCGATCTCCACCATCTGCTGCTTGGCGACGGTAAGGGTCTCCACGAGGGCCTTCGGGTCCAGGTTGATGCCCAGGCGCTTGAGCAGCTCATCCGCTTTGCGGTTGAGTGCCCGCTCGCGCAGAAACAGTCCGCCGCGCGGTTCGCGTCCGATGAAGATGTTCTGCGCGATGGTGAGGTGAGCCATCAGGTTCATCTCCTGGTGAATGATGCTGATGCCCAGCGCCTGCGCGGTCTTGGGGCTGTCAATGTTCACCTCGACCCCATCGAGGAAAATGCTGCCCTCGTCCTTGGTGTAGATCCCGGACAGAATCTTCATCAGGCTCGACTTGCCGGCGCCGTTCTCGCCGAGGAGCGCGAGCACCTCCCCGCGATCGAGCTCGAATTGGACGTCTTTAAGCGCCTGAACGCCCGGAAAGCTTTTGCTGATTCCGGTGACTTTCAACAATTGGTTTGACATACATCACCTACTTCATCGGAGGATGGTCCTTGGCCATGAGCCACTTGATCATGACAGAAATTGCATCAAAGATCCGACCAATCGCGAAACAATTGGTTGGTTATGAGTTGTATCCTAATGTATCTAAAACCCGGCCATGAGCAATAGTGTCAAGGTGATGGTTTTTCGTAACACAGAATTCGATGAAGAAATTTGAGAAAGAAGCCCCACATGCAAATCGGTGCCCATGCCCTAGTATTCACTGGGACTTTTGATGAAGCAGGCCTGACCTTGGCCATTGAGAAGACCAAACAGGCGGGCTTCGATTTGATTGAAATTCCGCTGATGAACCCGGCGACATTCGACCGTGCCCTGGCAAAACGACTGTTGTTCGACTATGACCTGCACGCTACAGCGTCGCTCGGCCTGAGCCAATCAACAGACCTTACCAGTGCAGATCCGGCCTGCGTCGCCGCCGGCGAACGGATGCTTGAGGAGTGCCTGGATATCGTGCAGGTGTTCGGAGGCACACGGTTGTGCGGCGTGATTTACAGCGCAATGCAGAAATATATGGAACCGGTCACCGCGTCAGGTCGGGCGTCGAGTGCGGCCGCGATCAACCGGCTGGCGGCCCGGGCAGCCGGGCTGGGCATCCACTTGTCGCTTGAGGTCGTCAACCGGTACGAAACGAACCTGATGAACACCGGGCGGGCAGCGCTGGAGTTTCTCGATGAGATCGATCACGACAACGTCTCCGTGCACCTCGACACGTACCACATGAACATCGAGGAATCCGATCTGTTCTCCCCGGTGCTCGACGTCGCCGACCGGCTGGGATACGTGCACATCGGAGAGAGCCACCGTGGCTATCTGGGTTCGGGAACCGTGGACTTCGGATCCTTCTTCCGTGGCTTGGCACGGATCAACTATGACGGGCCGATTGTGTTCGAGTCCTTCTCCTCCTCCGTCGTCAATCGTGATCTCAGCCGCACCCTCGGCATCTGGCGCAACCTCTGGGAAGACTCCGATGACCTGGCGGCACACGCCAATACCTTCATCCGAAACCAGCTCCGGGCCGTGCAGTCAATTTCACTCCAGTAAGCCATCCCTGGCCTTCCGGCCGCCGCTGCGACCGGAAGGCGCATAGGGGCTACTCGTGCCCGACGAGCCCCTTGCGCACGATGACACAACCGTAGGTGCGCGTTTCGCCGGTGCGCACGATGACATAGGCATCAGCGACATCCCGATAGAAGTCGAATCGGTCGACGAACCGGGCGCCGGTCAGGTCGATCCGCGCCGCTTCCAACAGCTCAGTCTGCACCGGAAGAACCGCGCCATCGGCCGAGGTCATGAGGTCCACCGCCGGGGAATCATCGAGCGGTAAGACGCTGCGGATGGCAGCCAGAACCTCCGGCGCCGTGGTGCCGGGAAGCTCCACCAGACGGTTGGCCAGCCGTGCGGCCGGAAAGTGAGCGTCCACGACGATGACCTTGTCCGAGTGCCCCATTTCCTCGAGGTGCTTAAGCAGATCGCCGGTCAGGAGCGGGTTGATTCCAATGAGCATTGCAGGTTCCAATCGTTAGTCGGTCAGGTGGTAAATCCGTGCGGCGGTGCCGCCGAGAATGCTCGCGCGTTCCGGCGGGCTCAGTTCAGCGGCAAGCTCACTGATCACCTGCCAGGTTGGCTGGTAGCCTCCGTGCGGCTCGGTGATGGGCCAATCGCCGCCATACATGAGGCGGTCGGGGCCGAAGAGGTCGAGGGCTATCTGCCAGACGTCTCGGAGTGCATCGATCAAATACGGCGCCGTCTCCGTTCGCAATCCGGAGAATTTCGCCACGGTTCCGGGGTGCTCGGCAACCCGGCTGAGGGAGCGCCGCCAATCAGCGAAATCGTCCCTACCGCGCGGCGGCGTTCCAAGATGGTCGACCACGAGCGTCAGTTCGGGCAGAGCGCGCACCAGCCGCTCGGCCTGGTCGAGATGACGAGGCCAGGGATCATGAAGGTCAAAGGGCAGTCCTCGCGTCGCAAGGATGGACAGAGACTCGCGTACCTGCGGCAGGTCGAGAAAATCCGCTCGGGGGTCGTCATTGATCAGGTGGCGCACACCGCAAAAGGCCCGGTGCTCGCCCCAGCGCTCGAGGGCATCGATGCTCCTGCGCACATCCTCGAGTGGAACCCAGCCGACGACGCCGCGAACCCAGGGGTGGCTCATCGCCACCTCGAGCAGATACGCCGTGTCGACGAGTGAATCCTCCGCCTGCACGAGCACGGCGCCGTCCATTCCGGCCGTTGCGAGTTCAACCTGCGCCTGCTCGGCAGTCCAGCTGGCGTACAAGGCGCCGTGTTCGGGGCCGAGCCATCCGTACTCCGACACGGTCAGATCCCACAGGTGCATGTGCGCGTCGATGCGCTCGCCCGGTGCGGTCACGCCGGGATGAGGTTCTGTTCGGTGAGCCGCTGCCAGAGTTCGCTCGGGATGACCTCGGCCATCCGCTGCGCATTCTGGGCCAGCTGGTGTGGGCTGCTCCCGCCGACCACGACACAGCGCACCATGTTGTCGCGCAGCGAGTATTGCAGTGCGGCGGCGGGCAGTGACACCCCAAAATCTTGACAGACTGCGGCGATACGCTGAACCCGGGCGAGCAATTCAACCGGAACGTCGGCGTAATCGTAGCGGGCGTCTGATCCGGGGCGATCGGTGGCGAGCAGCCCGGAGTTGAACACGGAGGCATTGACGATTCCGACGCCGTAGTGTCGGCAGGCCGGTACGACCTCGGCCAGCGCCGACTGATCGGCCAGCGTGTACCGGCCCGCGATCATGATGAGGTCGAGCGCGCCGGTTTGCACACATGCCAGCAGCGCGGCCGTGGCCATGGACCCCACCCCGATGCGGCGCACCAGCCCGGCCGCGCGTAACCCGACCAGGGCTGGAATAGCCCGGTCGAGCCCGTCCTGAAGGTCATTGCGTTCGGGGTCGTGCAGGTAGACCACATCAAAGCGATCCAGGCCGGTGCGCTCGAGCGACTCATCCAGGCTGCTGCGGATGCCGTCGGGCGAGAAGTCCCAGACGCGCTTCAGCTCGGCGGGCACCGCGAAATCATTGTCCAGATCGAGCCGGCCCGCACCCTCCGGGTTCGGCCGCAACAGTCGGCCCACTTTGGTCGACACGGTGAATTCATCCCGCGATTTTGTGGCCAAAAACGCACCGAGGCGACGCTCCGACAGGCCGAGGCCGTAGTGCGGGGCGGTGTCGAAGTGCCGAATTCCGGCGTCCCATGCCGCGCCCAGAATCAGGCTGGCTTCGGCATCCGTTATCGCCCGGTAGAGGTTTCCCACATTGGCCGCGCCATAGCCGAGCCGCCCGGGAGTGAATTCAGTCATTTCTGATGAAAGCGTACTCGTCGCGGCTGGCGGCCAGCATCTCGGTGCCGGCCCCCGGCGCCGTCGGAGCCTGGTAAGCGCCGCCCCGCAACGCGACAGGGGTGACGAAGTGTTCATGCAGGTGGTCGACGAATTCGATCACCCGGCCGTCCTTGGTGCCGGAGACGGCGACGAAGTCGAACATTGACAGGTGCTGAACGGCTTCGCACAGCCCCACCCCGCCGGCGTGCGGACACACGCGCACGCCGAACTGGGCGGCCAGCAGGAGAATCGTGATGTTCTCGTTCACCCCGCCCACGCGGGTGGCGTCAATCTGCAACACCTGCAGGGCATCGGCCTGGAGAAACTGCTTGAACATGATGCGATTGGCCATGTGTTCACCGGTCGCAACGGGAATCGGCGCCACACCGCGGGCGATGGCCGCGTGCCCGAGAATGTCATCCGGACTCGTCGGTTCTTCGATCCAGGCCACATCGAATTCGGCGAGGTGCGACATCCACTCGATCGCCTCGCTGACGCCCCAGCGCTGGTTGGCGTCGACACCGATGCGAATATCCGGTCCGACCGTTTTCCGGGCCAGGCGCATCCGTCGAATGTCATCGTCGAGGTTGCCGCCGACCTTGAGCTTGATCATGCCGAATCCCTCATCGACCGCCTCTGCTGCGAGTCGGGCAAGCTTTGCGTCGCTGTAGCCCAACCATCCCGGCGTCGTCGTGTAGGCGGGGTAACCGGATGCCAGCAGCTCCGCTTCACGTTCGGCCCGCCCGGGCACCGCGGCGCGCAAGATACGCAGCGCATCGTCGGGGGTGAGCACCTCCGTGAGGTAGCGAAAATCCACCAGCTCCACCAGCTGCTCCGGTGTCATGCGGGAGAGCAGCTGCCACAGCGGCAGCTGCGCGCGTTTCGCCTTCAGATCCCAGAGCGCGTTCACAACGGCGCCGATGGCCATGTGCATGACGCCCTTCTCCGGTCCGAGCCAGCGCAACTGCGAGTCCCACACGAACTCGCGCCAGGTCGCGCCCATGGTGGCGAGCAGGTCTTCCGTGTTGCGGCCGACCAGATGCTCCGCCAGCGCGTCGATCGCCGCAACCTGCACATCGTTGCCGCGCCCGATCGTGAAGACGAAACCGTGCCCCTCCAGGCCATCCTCCGCATCGGTGATGATGCGCACATACGCCGCCGAGTAGTCCGGGTCCGGGTTCATCGCGTCGGAGCCGTCGAGCGAGGTGGAGGTGGGAAAGCGTACGTCGCTGGTCTGCAGTGCCAGAATTTTACTCACGAAATTTTTCTCCTTGGTCAGCTCCCCGAGCCTAAACATCCGATGTATAGAATGTCAATCGAGGACTTGATCCGGTGCTGCCGGACACTCAACGACGAGAGTTGGCCCCATGAAGTTTGCCCGCCTGGGTCCGATCGGCCAGGAAACCCCAACGGTGTTGGTCGACGGCACGTACTTTGACCTGACCACGATCACCGCGGACATTGACGGCGCCTTCCTCGCCGGCACCGGCCCGACGGCGGTTCGGGCGGCGTTGGCGGCGGGTTCCCTCCCCTCGCTACACGACGCGCAAGCGCTGCGGATCGGGGCACCGATCGCCCGACCGAGCGCGGTGATCTGCATTGGTATGAACTATGCCGCTCATGCGGCCGAATCCGGCTCCCTTCCGCCCGAGATCCCGATTATGTTTTTGAAGACTCCCAATACCGTGGTCGGGCCCAACGACACCGTCGAGATTCCGCGCACGAGCACCAAAACCGATTGGGAAGTTGAACTGGGCGTGGTCATCAGCCGCCGTGCGTCATACCTGGCCAGTCCGGCAGACAGCCTCGGCCATATTGCGGGCTTCGTCACCGCCAATGATCTCTCGGAACGTGACTTTCAGATGAGCGTCTCCGGCGGGCAGTGGTCGAAGGGCAAGTGCGCGCCCGGCTTCAACCCGACCGGCCCGTGGCTGGTGACGCCCGATGAAGTCGATTACCAGAACCTGTCCCTGCGCAGCTGGGTGAATGGCGAGCCGCGGCAGGACTCGACCACCGCGGACCAGATCTTCAGCGTGGACTACGTGATCTGGCACCTGAGCCAGTATCTGACGCTCGAGCCCGGGGACCTCGTGCTCACCGGCACGCCGGAGGGCGTCGCGCTGTCGGGACGCTTTCCCTATCTCCAGGCCGGAGACACCTGCGAAATCGAAATCGAGGGGCTCGGTCGACAACGCCAAGAATTCGTCCCGACCTCCATTGAAAGGCGCCAGCATGAATGAGTTCGAGGACCTCGTCGCCGTCGTCACCGGCGGCGCGTCCGGAATCGGCGCCGCCATCGCCGACCGCCTGCACGCCGGCGGTGCCCGGGTGGCCGTGCTCGACCTGAACCCGCAAGGGGCGGCTGCGGAGCACTTCGCGGTGCGGACCGACATTGCGGACTCGGCCTCCGTCGACGACGCGATCGCCGCGGTCGGGGCGGAATTCGGACGAATCGACATCGTCGTCAACAACGCTGGGATCGGCGCTCAGGGAACGATCGCTGACAACGACGACGAGGAGTGGGCGCGCGTTCTGAACATCAACGTGGTGGGAATCGCCCGGGTCACGCGCGCCGCGCTGCCGTGGCTGCTGCGTTCGCCGTCGGCGGCAATCGTGAATACGTCGTCGATTGCCGCCACGGCGGGGCTGCCGCAGCGTGCGCTGTACAGCGCCTCCAAGGGCGCAGTGCTCGCTCTCACCCGCGCGATGGCCGCCGATCACCTGCGCGACGGCATCCGCGTCAACTGCGTGAGCCCCGGTACGGCGGACACTCCCTGGATCGGCCGTCTGCTCGAGAAGGCAGCCGACCCCGAGGCCGAGCGAGCCGCTCTCAACGCCCGTCAGCCGCACGGCCGCCTGGTCGACGCCATCGAGGTCGCCGACGCGGTGGCGTATCTGGCCAGCCCACGTTCCGGTTCCACCGTGGGCATCTCCTTGGCGGTCGACGGTGGAATGCAGCAGTTGCGGCTTCGGCCGGAGTGACGCCCGACATTCTGGCCAGAAGCGTCATCGCGCCAGCTGCGGGCCCTCGCGCCAGTTCTAACTGGCGCGGCGACCCGTAACGGGCGCGGTGAGCGGATGCCGGTGCGCGCTACCCCGCGACCAGGGTCGTGACGGGCGCGTTCTCGTCGACGGCGGCCAGAGGCGACCCGGCCGACACGGTCATCGTGCGCGCCGCGGCATCGAGGGTGATCGTGGCCAACGTGGCCCAGCGGTCGCCCAGCGTGGCACCGGGGGCGGGCACGCAGCACAGTTCAGCCACGTCGCCAGGGCGCGAAACCAGGTAGGGAACGAGTTCGGCGGCCACCGTGGGCAACGGCGCGACCCTGGTTCGCTCCAGGAGCATCCCGAGCCGCAATTGTGAGTCGGGGTCGTAGAGTCCCGGTTTCTCGCCCTGGCCGAGGCCCCCGTCGAGAAAGTGGTTGGTGTGCAGCAGCATGCCGTTGCGCGGCTGCACCACCTGCGAGCCGGTCGGGTTGAGCTCGACCGTCACGGCGGCATCCGGGGTGAGCACAGTGATGGCGCTCGACGTGCTCACCGGTGCCGTCTGGAGAATCTGAAGCGCCTCTTCGAGGGTGCCTGACTCGGCGAGCACGCGCGCGCCAACCAGGTGCACGGGCACGCCGTCGGCGCGGTCGGATTGGTGGCCGAGGATATTGAGCATGATGCCGACCCCGGCGTCGTTGATTCCGATCTTGCTGAGAATGCCGTGTTCGGTCAGGCCGACGAAGCTGTGCGGGGTGCCCTGCACGTGCTGCAGGTGCCAGCAGCCGGCGAGTTCATCGTGCCAGTCCCAGGTCTGCGCGCCGACCGGGCTGGCCCGGGTGCTGACGATGGTCGAGCACTCGCCCGGCTTGGTACCGCTCGCTCCGCTTGCACCAGAGAGGATCTCGGTGCGCGCGTTCAGTGCGGCGATCTTCCATAACTGCTGACCACTCGCATCAGCCGTACCGCGGAGTTCCGCGGCGAGCGCCGGGCTCCACGCTTCGGTCGCGATGATGGCGCTTTCGGCGTTCGTCTGAACGACGCGCAGGTCGATGCCGGCCCCGGCGAACAAGCGTTGATAGACGCCAATGCCGGTCTCGAGGGAGTCCCCCAGCCGCAGGCCGCGCTGGCGGCCGCGCTCGTAGGCATCCGTCGAATCAATGCTGAGCAGTTGCGGGGCAAGTGGGCGGCCGAGTCCGTGCAGGCTCATGAGGCGATCTCCTCGCGCAGGGCACGGATCATGCCACGCTGGGGTTTCCAGCCGGGGCGCGGCGCGCACTCGAGCAACAGTTGGGTATACGGATGCTGGGGGTTGCCCAGCACTTCCGCCGTCGTTCCCCGCTCCACGATCACGCCGCGTCGCATGACGACGACGTGATCGGCGATCTGCTGAACCACCGACAGGTCGTGCGTGATGAACAGATAGGTGAGGCCCTTCGCTGCCCGCAGCTCGGCGAGCAGCTGCAAGATTTGCGCCTGCACGGTCACGTCGAGGGCGGCGACCGATTCGTCGAGCACGATCACGGCGGGATCGGCGGCGAGCGCGCGAGCGATCGCCACCCGCTGCCGCTGGCCACCCGAGAGCTCGTCGGGCCGGGCGCCGAGGTGCCGGGGCTCGAGTCCGACCTGCTCGAACAGCTCGGCGCACCGTTCGCGCCGGGCGCGAGCGCCAAGGCTAGAGTGGGCCCGCAACACCTCGTCGACCGCGGCACTCACCGGCAGGCGGCGGTTCAGGGAGCTCTGCGGGTCTTGGAACACCATCTGAATCTGCCGGGCGCGCCTGCGCAGCTCCCGGCGGCGAGCCTTCGGGGCGACCGGGCGACCGACCAGGGTGACCGTGCCGGCATCGGCCCGCTCCAGTCCCACGATGATGCGCGCGAGTGTCGTCTTTCCCGACCCGGATTCGCCGACCACGGCGAGGCAGCTGCCGGCCTCGACCGTCACCGAAACGCCGTCGAGGGCCGTGACCGTGCGGCCCCGGCCGGTGCGGAAGATCCGGGTCAGCGACTCCACGACGATGGCCGGTTGAGTTGTCTGGCTCATGCTTGTCCTCCCGCGCGGGTCCAGCTGATTCTGGCGGGGCGGGATGCCATCAGGGCGCGCGTATAAGGATGCTTCGGATGGTCCCGCAGTTGTTCGGGCACGCCGGTTTCCACGATTTCGCCGTCCTTCATTACGTTGATGCGATCGCACACCGCAGCCGCCAGGTCGAGGTCATGGGTCACAAAGAGCATGGCCATGCCGAGTTCGCGGCGGCAATCGTCCAGAATGGCCATGACCTCGGCCTGAGTGGTCACGTCGAGGGCGGTGGTGGGCTCGTCCGCGAGCATGAGCCGGGGCTTGCCCGCAATGGCGCCGGCGATGACGACGCGTTGCAGCATGCCGCCCGACAATTGGTGCGGGTAGGAGCGCAGCACCCGATCGACCTCATCGATGCCGACCTGTTCCAGCAGCTCCCCGGCCCGGATCCTTGCGGCCCTGGTGGCGAGCCCCTGGGCGTCGTGCATGCCCTCCAGCAGATAGCGTTCCACCGGAAGCACGGGGTTCAGCACCGCATGTGGATTCTGGGCGATCATCGACACGTCGCGGGAGCGCATCCGTCGCAGGCCTTCGCCCCGCAGGCCGAGCACGTCTTCGCCATCGAGCAGGATCTGCCCCGTGACGGTGGCATTGGCCGGGGCCATGTGCAGAATCGAGCGCAGAGTCATTGATTTGCCGCTGCCGGATTCCCCGACCAGCCCCACGGCCTCGCCGGTGGCCACGGTGAGGGAGACGTTGCGAAGAATGGAGAGGTCGGCGTATTTACCGGCCAGGGTGAGCGAGAGGTTGTCGATCTGGAGCATCAGGCTTTCCTCCCCGCGGCGGCGCGGCCGCCGAGTTTCTCTCCGATATAGCCGAGTGAGGCGACGGTCAGCATGATGCAGAGGCCCGCCAGCAGACTCTCGGCCGGATACCCCTTGAGCAGGGACTGCTGGCCGTTGCTGACCATGAGTCCCCAGTCGGCGGCGGGCGGTTGCACGCCGAGGCCGAGAAAGGACAGCGCGGCGAGCTCGATCATGGCGAAGCCGAAGTTGATGGTGGCGCCGGTGACGATCAGCGGCGCGATATTGGGCAGCAGGTGACGCACCGTGATAACGACACCGGAGATGCCCTGCAACTGCGGCGATTGCACGTAGGGCAGGTTGCGTTCCCGCAGTGCCATGCTGCGAATGACCCGTGCCGTGTAGGGAATGTAGGCGATGGACAGGGCCAGGGCGGCCGTGGTGAGGCTCGGCCCGAACACGGCGATGGCGAGCACGGCGAGCAGCAGGTTGGGAAAGGCGAAGAGCAGGTCGAGCACGCGGCTGAGCAGGGAGTCGACCAGCCCGCCCCACCAGACGCTGACCAGGGCGATGAGCGTGCCGAGCACGGCCGTGACCGCTACGACGATGAGCGGCCCGGCCAGGCTCGACCTGGCACCCCAGAGCAGGCGCGAGAAAATATCCCGGCCGGCCTGGTCGGTGCCGAGCAGGTGCGCCGCGGTCATGCCGCTGTAGCGCTCGGTGACCGAGCCGACGGTCGGGTCGTAGGGCGCGATCACCGGGGCGAGCACGGCGCCGAGCAGCACGACCAGAACGATGCCGATCGCGATCAGGCCGAGCACGCCCATCCGCTCGTAGAGGGCCGACAGAAAGCGAGCGAGCGGGGTGGCGGGCGGTCGAGTGTGGGTGGGTAGAATCTGTGTGCTCATGCGTTGAGCCCCAATCTCACTCGCGGGTCGATACTGGCATAGAGCAGATCGACCAGCAGGTTGATGATGCCGAAGGCGGCGACCAGAATGATGGCGATCGCTTGCACGACGGCGAAGTCCTTGCGCTGCACCGCCCCGACCAGCAGGGTGCCGAGGCCGTCGAGGGTGAAGGCGTACTCGACCACGAAGGATCCGGCGATGAGTCCGGCGATGTGCACGCCGACGATGGTGCTCACCGGCAGCATTGAATTGCGAATGACGTGACGGCGCAGCACCAGGCCGCTGGGTACTCCGCGGGCCCGAGACATGGCGGAGTGTTCGCTGTCTCGCTCTTCGCGGATAGACGTGCGGGTGATGCGGGCGACGACGGCCGCCGAGGGCAGCGCGAGCGCGAACGCCGGCAGGGTGAGGTGCCAGATGCGATCGAAGAAACCGTCGCCGCTGCCGAAGACCGGAAACCAGCCGAGCGCGACGCTGAACACGCTCATCAGGATGAGCGCGGCGAAAAAGGTGGGAACGGCAAAGCCGAGGTTGGAGCCGAGCACGATGATCTTGTCGATCGCGCCGTCGCGCGTGCCGGCGATGACGCCGAGGCCGATGCCGAGCACGACAATGATCACGGCGGCGAGGGTGACGAGCATCAGGGTGGTCGGCAGCCGGTTGGCGAGCAGTTCGCCCACGTCTTGCCGGTTGCTCAGCGACTGCCCGAAGTCTCCGTGCAGCACATTGGTGATCCAGTTCCAGAACCGAACCAGAAAGGGGTCGTCCAGTGAATATTGTTCCCGAATGGCCGCAAGGACCTCCGGCGAGACCGTGCGGCCCTGCACCAGAAAGTTCTCGGGACTGCCGGGGGCGGCATACATCGCGGCGAAGACCAGAAAGCTCGACACGAAAAGCACCCCGGCGAGCGCCAGCAGCCTACGAAAAACAAACATCACGGAACGACCCTTTCAGCGGTGAACAGTGACTACTCGGCAGCGCCGAGGTCGGCAGCCCACGGGTAGTACAGGTAGACGAACGAGGCCGGCACGCCGGTAACCCGGTCGTTGAGGAAGAGCCGCACCGACGGGTCCACGATCGGAATCCACGGGAGTTCGTCCATGGCCAGACCCTGAATTTCATTCACGAGCGTGGCGCGCTCGTCGTCGTCGCTGGCGGCGCCGGCGTCGGCGAGGAGGGCATCCATTTCGGTGTTGCTATAGGCGTTGTAGTTCTGGCCGCCGGTGCTGCCGAGGATCGTGCGCAGGAATGCGAGCGGGTCAGCGACGTCGAGGTAGTTCGCGGTGACGAAGGCGTCGTGGCCGGCGCGTGCCTCCGGGTCGGAGAAGAACGCACCGAACTGGGCGCTCGGCACTCCCTCGGGAACAACCGTTAGCCCGAGCGCGGTGGCGCCGTTGGAGATCTCCGAGATAATGTCGGCGTAGTAGGTGCGCTCGGCCGGGTAGACGATGGAGATCGGCTGGGTCAGGTCGGTCGTGGCCGCCTTCAGTGCTTCTTTGGCGCCTTCAATGTCGACGGCAGTCGACGGCAGGTCGGCCCGGCCCTGTTCGAACACATCGCTGCCGTACGACCAGGAGTTGTTCGGAACGAGCGAAGCGGATGCCTCGGCGGTGCCCTCAAAAACCGTCGCGGCGATCGCCTCGCGGTCGGTGGCGAGCATGAGCGCCTGGCGCACGGCCGGGTCGGCGAAGGCTCCGTTGCCGGTGCCGATGATCGCGATGAGTTGCAGCGAACGACCGAGGATGAGGCTGCCGTCGGTGGCCGACTGCAGGGTGGCGATCGAGCCGAGCGGAACGTCATAGGAACCGTCGATGGCGCCGGTGGTCAGTGCGTTGGAGATCGCGGCGGCGTCGACAATGAAGCTGATGTCGACCTGCGCGGTCTTGGCGACCTTGTCGGTGTTCCAGTAGTTGTCGTTGCGCTCCAGGGAGATGCTCTGGCCCTGGTTCCAGGCGCCGACCGAATACGGGCCGGTGCACATGACGCCGCCCGAGGGAGTGCCGTAGCTTTCGCCGGCGGCGAGCCGGTGGGCCTGCTCCACGACGTTGCCGATCGGGGTGGCCAGATAGGAGTTGAAGGTGGAGTCGGGCTCGATGAGCGTGACGGTGATCTCCCAGTCGCCGGTCTTCTCGATCGAGGCAATATTGTCAACGACGCCGCCGGCCCAGTAGCTGCCCTCGTTCGGGTCGAGCTGACGGCCGAGGCTGTACAGCACGTCGTCGGCGGTCATGGTCTCGCCGTCCCAGAACTCGACGCCCTGGCGAATGGTGTACACCCAGGTTGAGGCATCCGGGCTCTCGACGCTTTCCGCGAGGTTCGGCTGCACGGTGTAGTCGGGCTGCAGCTGCATCAGGCCCTCGCACAGGTTGGCGACGACGGTGTTCTCCGCGTAGTTGTACGCCTTGATCGGGTCGAGCGAAGCCGGCTCTCCGAAGGGGAGGTTCCAGGTGGCCAGGTCGAGTTCCCCGCCGGCCGGAGTGGTCACGGCCAGGTCTGCCGTGCTGATGCTCGGCGCTGCTCCGTCGGTGTTTCCGGCGGCGCAGCCGCTGAGGGCAACGGCCAGAACGCCGACGATAACGACTGTTCTTTTTTTCATGGTGATGCTCCTACTGATCAACAACGCTGTGGCGTGCAAGGGCTTTTATGAGAACCTAACTGACCAAAACGTTTTGGGCTAGCTTTTGTGCAAAACGTTTTGCTATCGGAAATATGACGGTAACGTGCAGGTATGAACTCGTTGCCGGAACGGAGGCGCGTCACCATCCACGATGTGGCGCGCGAAGCCGGGGTCTCGATCACCACGGTGTCGCACTCCCTCAACGGTAAGGGAGCCGTCGCCGCGGCCACCCGTCAGCGCGTTTTCGATGTCGCTGAACGCCTCGGTTACAGCGCGGACGCCATCGCCCGCGGGCTGCAAAGTAACCGGCTCGGGGTGCTCGGCCTGGTCATTCGACCGCTCGACACCCTCGACTCCTACCAGCCGGCCGGGGTCGACTACTTCGTACGTTTCGCCGGTGCCGCCGCGGTCGAAGCCCTCGACCGCGGGTTCGGGCTCATGCTCGTGCGCGACCCCACCACCAAAAACGTGCCCGGCATCGCCCTGGCCGTCGACGGCTTCATCATTTCCGACCCCCTCGGCAACGATCCCGTGATCGAGCTTTTACAGCGCAACGGAATTCCGCTCGTGACGGTCGGCCGGGACGTGGAGCGCGCCGACTTCACCGATTGGCTCGGCCTCGGCACCGACGCAGACACCCGCGCGGTGCTCAACCACCTCACCGAGCACGGCGCCCGGCGCGTCGCCCTCGTCGTCGGCACCGACACCAACGCCTGGAACGCCGACAGCGAGAGCACCTACCGGGCCTGGGCCGCCGAGCGCGGCCAGGCCGCTGCGGTCTACCAGCAGGACGAAACCGCCGGCGAACCCGGCGGGGAAGCGATCGCTGAGCGGATGCTCGCCGCGGCCGGCGACACGGCCGGCGAGCAGAGCCTGCCCGACGCGGTGTACTGCCTGACCGGGCGGCACGCGGCGGGTCTGCAGCGCCGGCTCCAGCGAGCCGGCTACGAGGTTCCGGCCGACGTCATGATCGTGGCCGGCTCCGATTCCGAGCAGACCCGCAACAGCACCCCGCCGATCACCTCGATCGACCTCACGCCCGAAATCACAGCGAAGGCCGCGGTCGATTTTCTGCTGCGACGCATCGACGGCGATACCCGCAGCAGTCCGCCGATGATCGAGAATGTGCTTAGACCCCGGCAGTCCACGAACCGCACGTCGGTCGCGTAGCCGCGGACTGGGCGCCAACCCGCAGTTGCCTGAGCATCCGCTGAACTAAGGCTGGCCTCCTCGCAGAGGGCGCGCAGGCCGGTCAGACTGAAGGACATGACTCTTACCCAGCTCCAGAAGGCCGAACTCCTGCTCTCGCTGCACGTGCCCGGCGAGCCCCTCATCGTCACCAACGTGTGGGATGCCATTACCGCCAAGATCGTGGCCGATGCGCCCGGCGTGAAGGCCCTCGCCACCGCGAGCCACTCCATCTCGAACGTGCGCGGCCTGCCAGACGGCGAAGGCCTCTCGCTCGACGAGGCCATCCTCGCCGCCACGATCATCGCCCGCGCCGTCGACCTGCCGGTCTCTGCCGACTTCGAGAAGGGCTACGCACCGGATGTTGCCGGCGTGACCCGCAACGCGCGTCGCCTGATCGAGGAATCCGGCATCGTCGGCATCAACATCGAGGACTCGGTCGGCGCCGACAAGGCTCCGCAGTTCGACATCGAGACCGCCGCCGCCCGCGTGGCCGCCGCGAGAGCCGGCGCCGAGCAGAGCGGCATTCCCGTCGTCATCAACGCCCGCGTCGACACCCTGGCCGGCGGCGGCGACTGGGACGAAGCCGTCGCCCGCGCCAACGCCTACCTCGGCGCCGGCGCTGACGTCATCTTCTTCCTCGGCCTGACCGACGAGGACAAGGTGGCCCGCGCGATCGAGCAGGTCAACGGCAAAATATCGGTGATCGGTGCGCCCGGACTCGTTCCGCTGAAGCGCCTCGCCGAACTCGGCATCAGCCGGGTCAGTTTCGGCCCGGGCACCCTCGGCCTCACCCTCGCAGCACTGCAGGCCGCGGCCACGAACCTCACCGCCCTCGGCGACTACCCGGCCGACCTCGGGTTCAAGTTCACCCTCTAAGCCGCCCAGACACCGAGGCCATCAGCATCCGTTTCTCAGCGGATGCGGGTGGCCTCATTGTGTTCGACGAGTTGCCAGGTCGCGCCCTCATCGGCGGAGACCCACCCCTCCCACTTGTAGCTGTCGGGGGTGATGGCGGTGAAATTCCAGCGGATCGGGCGGCCGTCCGTGCGGGTGCCCTCCTGCCGAACTCCATGCCGGTATGGGGTGGCCACAAGCTGGCAGTATTCGCCCAGCGCCGGGGCGAAGTAGCTCACGCGCCAGGCTCCGGCGAACGGGTCGTAGACGCGCACGGTAGTGGCGACGGTTTCAAATCCAGACGGATGTGTCGTGCTCGCAACGACTTCGACGTCTTGCACGGCCCGACCGTCGAGGATGAATTCGACCATCCAGACGAAGTCACGTTCGATCCACTCTCCGGTGGTCTCGTCGAGGCGGGTACCCTTGGCGGCCCAGGATCCGACCATCTGGCCGAAGCGGTGCATGCGCCCGGGATACTCCGGCGTGGGGCCGTGCGCGATCAGCGCCTCGTCGAATCGGGTGGGCATGGAGGTCATACTCCGATTTTACCCGACGCGAGGTTACGTTCGACGTATTACGTTTGCTCGGCCCGCGGGCATCCGCTGGTGTTGGAAGGCTGCGTCAGCGGTCGATGACCGTGCGGTGAAAGTTTTGGAACGAGCGCGACGCCGTCGGGCCGCGCTGGCCCTGGTAGCGGGAGCCGTATTCGCTCGAGCCGTAGGGCTTCTCGGCCGGGGAGCTGAGCTGAAAGAAGCACAGCTGGCCAATCTTCATTCCGGGCCAGAGCTTGATCGGCAGCGTCGCAACGTTGCTGAGCTCGAGCGTGACATGGCCCGAAAAGCCGGGGTCGATGAACCCGGCCGTGGAGTGGGTCAGCAGACCGAGACGTCCGAGCGAGCTCTTGCCCTCGAGCCGGGCGGCAATGTCATCTGGCAGGGTCACCTGCTCGTAGGTGGCGCCGAGCACGAATTCGCCCGGGTGCAGAATGAACGGCTCGTCGGGCTTGGTCTCGATCAGGCGGGTCAGCTCTGGCTGGTCCTCGGCCGGATCGATGTAGGCGTACTTGTGGTTGTCGAACAGCCGAAACAGGCGGTCGAGGCGCACATCAATGCTCGATGGCTGGATCATTGCGGGGTCGAGCGGCTCCAAACCGATTCGTCCAGCGTCGAGTTCAGCCTTGATATCGCGATCTGAGAGCAGCACGGTGCCAGCCTAGCCGCGCCGGGTTGATATGCTGGCACCGTTCCGATTGTTGTTCACTCACGGTCGGGCGCGCGGATGTAGTTCAATGGTAGAACTTCAGCTTCCCAAGCTGATAGCGCGGGTTCGATTCCCGTCATCCGCTCCCTATAAGCACCGTCACGTTCTCAGTGGACAACTTCGTGTGGTGCAACCGGACTGTGACCACCCAAAGTTGTCCAGTCAGCGACGAGGTTGGTCGGCACCCACGTCGTGCCGAAGGTACGCCCCGAGCGTCGTCACCAGGCCACCTCGCCGGCCCGAAAACGACAGGCCGGGCATGGGCGTTCGAGTACCCAGCTCCAGTCAGACGTGTCAGGAACGATAGGCATGGTTTCATGGTGATGCCCGCACTTCGCGGCGCTGCGGGCTCATCGTCAGGGTGCGCCCGCTAGCGTGGAATAAATCAAGGAGACAGATGACGGTACTCATTGCCGGATGCGGCGACCTCGGCACCGAGGTTGGCCTGCGGTTCGCGCTGCTGGGGCACACTGTGGTCGGGCTGCGGCGCAACGCACGCCTGCTCCCCCCAGAAATCACCGGCCAATCCATCGACCTGAGCGTCGAGAAGCCCGCCATCCCGCCAGACACCGAGTTCGTGGTCGTCGCGATCTCGGCCGTCAGCCCCACGGCCCTGGCGTATCGCGCCGCCTACCTAGATGGCCTGCGCAACCTGCTCGACGCGCTCGATGAGGCGCAGGTCACGCCGCGCCGCGTGCTGCTGGTCTCGTCGACGGCGGTCTACGACGTCAACGACGGCAGCCGGGTCGACGAGCAGACGCCGGCGAATCCGAGACCGGGCACCGATTCAATCGTGCTTGATGCCGAACGGATGCTCCACTCCAGACTCCCCGCCGCCACCGTTCTGCGCCTGGCCGGCATTTACGGCCCCGGCCGTGAACGCCTGATCGCTCAGGTACGCGCGGGTGCCGGGCTCTCCGCCCAGTCACGCCACACCAACCGCATCCACCGGGACGACGCAGCCGCCGCGATCGTTCACCTGCTGCTGCGTTCTGAGCAACCAGCGCCGCTCTATCTCGGCGTCGACAATGAGCCAGTGCGCAGTGACGAGGTGCTGACCTTTCTCGCCGCCGAGCTCGGCCTGCCCGAGCCGGCGCTGAACGAGTCGGCGCTGAACGAGTCGGACCAGCCGACGCGCACCCGCGAAAGCCAAAGGGGCGGCGACAAGCTACTGAGCAACCAGCTTCTACGCGATACCGGCTTCATCTTCAGCTACCCCACCTACCGGGAAGGCTACCGGGCCATGCTGGCCGGGCGCGGAATCCGCCACCCCTAACGGTGGCTCAGGCGGTCATACCCAGGCGGTCATACTCAGGCGGTCAAGCTGAGATCGGCATCCGATCCTACGGTCAACGCCATCGCGGAGAGCATGGCGCCCAGCCGTGCTTGGTCCTCCGGGCTCACGTCGCGCACGGAGTGAGCGATGAGCGCCTCGAAGTCGTCGTAGATTTTCTGCGTGATCTGCTCCGCCGCCGGTGTCAAGGTCAAGAGCAGACTGCGTCGATCGTGCGGGTGAGCCACCCGAACCAGCAGTTGCAAGGCCACGAGTCGATTCGAGATCGCGGTCACTGCACCGGTCGTCATTTCCATCGATTCCGCGAGCAATTTCGGGGTAATACTGCCCGTTTCCGCGACGCGGGCAATGGCGCGCAGCTCACTCCCGGTCAGACCGCTCTCGGTCGCGACCCGGTTTCGATTGCGATCCATGGCGCGCAGAAAAACTAAAGCGGATGCCGACAAGGCGTCCAGGGTGCGTCCGGAACTGTCCCGACCATACATGCGTTCTCCTGACCTCTGGTCTGTTGGTTTCGCCCAACTTCAGGCGCGCAAAATAGCCCGTGAGGGCATTCTGTTCTGTCAGTGTAGCGGCTAGATCAATTTGTAAGTTTCTTAACTATTAAATAGTTTACTGTTTGAAGTAAATCCCGTATATTGAAGCTCGCGCTGCCGAGCAGCGCGCCGCGCGGAGTCCGCGGTGGCAACGAAGCCCCCGCACGCTCCCACCCGGCAGCGCGCTCACGAACCTGTCACAACGAAATGGACCATGCAATGCAGAGCTACCGGTTGACGATCAATGACGACTGGTTTTACCTGTCGGCCGAGTACAACATTGCCGGCCTCAAGTCGGCCCTGTCCGCCGCAGTGCACAGCGGCGGAGGCTTCGTCGACGTCGTCAGCTCCATGCGGGCGCACGTCTCCCTGCTGATCACGGCCCACTCCATGGTCAAGATTGAAACGATCAATGCCGTCGACCTCCCCGATATCAACGACGCAACCCCGGTGACCGGCCCGCAGTACCTGGACGACGACTACTGGCTGGACTGAAGCCCGCAAGTCGAATCGTTGGCCGGAGGCTATTGACGGTGCATCGGCAGCTGGGTAAATTCACGCGAACGGCTTAGTCCGCGCCACATCCAGGCCAACCTGAAAGGCAGTTCTCATGAGTTTCCTCGGATTTCTCCTGCTCGGTCTCATCGCCGGAGCCATCGCGAAGGCGATCCTGCCCGGTCGCCAGGGCGGGGGCTGGCTTATCACCCTGCTGCTCGGGGTTGTCGGTGCCTTCCTCGGTGGCTGGCTCGGCGGGCTCCTGTTCAATGTCAGTCTGGAGGAGTTCTTCTCACTGACTACCTGGGCCCTCGCTATCGTCGGATCGCTGATCGTGCTGCTTATCTACGGCGCGGTCACTAACCGTCGCAAGGCCTGACCCGTCTCGGCACACAGCGCGTCACCCAATTCGGGTGGCGCGCTGTTTTTGCGCACCGATCCCCTTAAACGGGGAGATCAGGGCCACAATTAGTACCAATCCGAAGCGGATGGAGCTCCGAACAAATAGCAACCACGGGTTAGCCGTGAATCACCTAGGAGGCACCTGAAATGCGCACATCACCCAATCGCCTGATCGCCACCGTCTTCGGCGCGGTCTATGTTCTCGTCGGATTACTCGGCTTCGCCGTCACCGGCAGTGTCGGCTTCATCGCCACCGAGGGCGGATTACTTCTCGGCATCTTCGAGGTCAACCCGCTGCACAACATCGCGCACCTCTTGATCGGAGCGGCCCTGCTCATCGCCGGACTCTCCAACGCCATGGCAGCCAAGGCCACCAACAGCACGATCGGTGCCGTGTACCTGCTCCTCGGAATCGTCGGATTCTTCATCGCGAGCACCTCGCTGAACATCCTGGCGCTCAACACCGCCGACCACTTCCTGCACCTCGCCAGCGCCATCGTGCTTCTCGGTGTCGGCCTCACCGCAGACAAAACGGTTCACAGCAAAGCCAACGCCTAACACCGCACCGCTTCACTCCATCCCTTCGCGCACCAAGTCAATAGGAGCATCATGTCCCCGGTCGTTCGCACCTGGCTCGGCTTCGCCGCTTTCGGCGCCGCCCTGATCCATCTGGCCGTGGGTGTGACCGCTCCATTGCCCCTGTCGGTTCTGCTGGTCGGGTTCGGCATTGCCGAACTCGGCTGGGGAATCGCCACCCTCGCTGCTGGCCGGGTGCTGGTGCCCCGGATCATCGTGGGCGCGGCGCTCATCCCGGTCGTCATCTGGGGTACCACCGCCGTGCTCGGCAGTGGCCTCGGGGTGACCAGTGGCCAAACCGGCCTGCCGCTCTACCCGATGTCCGTCGCTTCACTCTTCAACGTATTCCTGGCCGCTACGGTAGCCATCGCACTGCGCCGCTCACCGACCGGGCCCCCTACGCCCGCGACCCCCAGCAGTGAAACGCGACGTGTTTCCGCAGCAGGCGCTGCCACACCCAGCGGCTGGCGTTTTCTTACCGGTCTCGTCGTCGGAGGCTTTCTGCTCTCGGCGCTCACCACCCCGGCCCTCGCCGCCACGGAGGTCGGCTCCCATGCCGTGCCCCATGGTTCACCCGGAGTGACCGAACCGACCATCCCCGACTCCGGCGGCCACGGAGCACACTAGAGTCCCTCGCAGAGCCCACCAGCGCACGACAGCACGGGTCAGGCGGGCAGCCCGGTTTCGGGGTCGGTTGGCTCCTGGCCCGACGTGTCAAGCCCCGCCAGGTTAGCCACCGGCGGCACCACCTCGATGTTCATGAACCGTTTGACGTTCTCGTCGACGATTATGTCGCTCGGTCGCAGTGGCCTGGTCAGGTACAGGCCATTGAGGCTGGTCAGCCGGCTCAGCGCAACGTACGTCTGACCGGGGCTGAATACCCGTGCTCCCAGGTCGACAATCGCCCGCTCGTAGGTCGCACCCTGCGACTTGTGAATGGTGACCGCCCAGGCCAACCGCAGCGGAAATTGCGTGAATTCCGCCACGACATCCCGGCTCAGCTTCTTGGTCGCGGCGTTGTAGGTGTACTTGTACTTCTCCCACACCGTCGGCTCAACCTCGTGCACGTCACCGTCGATGTCGACGAACACCGTCGAGTTGACCTTGGTGACCGTGCCGATACTGCCATTCACCCAGCGCGGCCCGCCATCGAGCGGGGAGTCGTTGCGCAAAAACATCACCTGTGCTCCCACCTTGAGCTCGAGCACCTCGTCGGCCGGAAACTGCTTGCCGCCGAAATCCCCGGTGATATCGGCCTTCGCGGTGAGCGATTTGCCCGACAGCTTCTTCAAAGCGGATGCGTTGATGCGGTTTACCGCATCATTGCGCGTCGCGAGGGTGATCACGCCCTCACTCGGCGGGGTTCGCATCCCCGCACCGTTGAGCGCACCACCGATCTCGGCGGTGACCTGGCCATGGCGCACGGCATTGAGCATGAGCTTGAAATCGTTGTCCCGCTGGCGGTGAATCTCGGTGAGCTCGAAGATGCGCAGCTCGGCATCCCGCCAGACCTTGGCGTCGAAGAACCACATCGACCGATAGTGGTCGGCGAAATAGGCGCGCTCGTCGGGGCCGCCGGGCACCGGGGCCAGCTGGTACGGGTCGCCGAACAGCACGATCTGCACCCCGCCGAACACCTCGAACGGGCGTTGGCGGGCCTGCCGCAAACTGCGGTCGATCGCGTCCATCAGGTCGGCGTTGACCATCGAGACTTCGTCGATCACGAGGGTGTCGATGGTATTGAGGAGCTTGCGCACCTGGTCGTTCTGGTCGATCGGGCTGTCGGCGATGACTCCGATCGGCAGGCGAAAGAGCGAGTGAATAGTCTGGCCACCCACGTTGAGCGCAGCGACACCGGTGGGTGCCGCAATCACGATCTGCTTGCTGGTGTTCCAGGACAGATGGTTCAGCAGCGTCGATTTACCCGTTCCGGCCCGACCGGTGACGAACACGTTCTGCTTGGTTCCCTCGATTGCCGCGAAGACCAGCGCCTGTTCACGGCTGAGCGGAATCTCGGACACGGCACACTTTCTCTGGCAGGCTCATGCTGCGCGGGGGACATACCACTGTAACGTCCCGTGGGCCCACAGCGAGCACTGGATCGGGCACTGGCCGCAGGTCCGACCCGCCCCCCGTACAATATTTATGTGACCACCCCGGCCGAAAACCAGCGGGCGAGCGGGCGCCGCGGCAGAATGCTCCGGGCCGTCCTCGCCCTCGTGGTGGTCGCTGCCCTCCTCGCGGCCGGTCTCGTGGGAACCATCACCGCCCTCAATCGCACGGTGTACAGCGCCGGCGGATTTGTGGAACAGTACCTCGACGCCCTCGCCCGCGGCGATACCGTCGGAGCCCTCGCGCTCGGTGGGGTCATGCCTTCGGCTGCGGAACTGACCGCGGCGCAACTGACCGTCGAATTGCCGGAGACGCTGCTGCGCGCATCCGTTTTGAGCGGTCTGAGCGATATCGAGTTGAAGAGTGACACGCCCAGCAATGCGGCCGGCGATGACACGCACCGGGTCGTCTTCGACTTTGATTTAAACGGCACAGCATCGAGCATGGCATTCACGGTCGAGCGGGCCGGAACCTTCGCCGGCGTCTTCAACGCCTGGACGTTTGCCGTCAGCCCGCTTGCTGTGCTGCAGGTGTCGGTGCTGCACGAACGCACCTTCACGGTCAACGGCCTCACGCTCGATACCCGCGCCCACGCGGCAGCGGATGCGCCAGCCACCTTCTCTTCCGGCGCCGCGTACCTCGCCTTCGCCCCGAACCGCTACACCATTGAACACTCCTCAGCCATGCTGACCGCGGAGAAGACGAGCGTGCGCGTGACGGCATCCGGGGCCACCGCGGTCGAGATCGACGCCCTGCCTAACAAAAAGATGATTGCGCAGGTGCAGTCAGAACTGAACAAGTTCCTCGACGGCTGTGCCACCCAGACCGTGCTGCAACCGACCAGCTGTCCGTGGGGTATCACGATCGATGACCGCATCGAGGGCGCCCCGGCCTGGTCGATCACCGGTTACCCCGCGGTTGAACTCACCGCCGGCGAGCGGTCCTTCGAGATGGTGGCGACGGCCGGACAGGCCCACATCGTGGTCGAGGTGCAATCCCTGTTCGACGGCGACATCAGTACCCGCGACGAAGACGTGCCGTTCACCATGGGGCTCAGCGTCATCGTGCAGCCCAGCGGCGCCCTGGCCATCCAGCTGCACTAGCCGCGCGGACTTTGCGCGTCGCGCTCGGTGATCCGGGCCAGGTTGGTATTGTAGGCGATCAGCTCGGCGTCTTCGTTGCGATCGGCCTTGCGATCCAGCCTTCTCGTGACCTTGGTGTCGTCGCGGCTCCACTGAATCGCCACGACAACGGCCAGCACAAAGGTCGGCAGCTCGCCAATACCCCAGGCGACGCCGCCGCCCATCTGCTGGTCGGCGATGGCGGAGAGACCCCAGGTGCGGCCCATCGCGCCGTACCAGTCGGCCAGGAGTAGCCCGGTGCCGCTCATCAGGGCGAGGCCGAAGAAGGCGTGGAAAGCCATCGTCACCAGCAGCAGCAGCAGTCGGAAGGCATGCGGCAGGCGGTACGGCACCGGGTCGATGCCGATCAGGGATTGCACGAACAGGTAGCCGGTGATCAGGAAGTGCACGATCATCCATTGGTGGCCGATGTGGTCGGTCGTCGCCCAGCTGAAAATGGACGTGTAGTAGAACACCCAGAGTGAGACGCCGAAGAGTAGGGCAGCGACGATCGGGTTGGCGACGATGCCGGCGAAGCGCGAGTGCACGGCGGTGAGAATCCATTCGCGCGCCCCACGGCTGCCGTCGTGGCGCTTGGCGATGGCGCGAGCTGCCAGCGTCACCGGGGCTCCCGGAACGAGCATCAGGGGCACGAGCATAGTCAGCAACATGTGCATGAGCATGTGGGTGGAGAACAGGTACTTCTCGTACACGTTCACTCCACCGTTGGTGATGTAGAACAGGGTGAGGATGCCCAGAACCCAGAGCACGCTGCGATAGATCGGCCAGGAGTCGCCGCGGCGGTGCAGCCGCCAGACGCCGGCTAGGTAGAAGAAGATGCCGAAAGCGCAGAACAGAATCCAGGCGAGGTCGAAGCTCCACTCGGTGAAATAGCGGGAGAAGGTCAGCTCCGGCGGCAGGAGTTCGCCGGTGAGAATCTGGGCCGGTGTCGACTGCGGAATCTCGGTGGCGACAACCTGTTCGACCGGTGTCGCCGTGCGAGCGAGGGCGGCGGCTACGCCCGAGGCGAGCCCCATGAAACCGAGTTCGGTCACCACGAGCCACCAGAACCAGCGACCGTGCGTCGAGTCGGTCCGCTGCATCCGCTTGATGAAGAACCGGCGTTGCAGAATGCCGAAGCCGCCGAGGGCGACGAGAGCGGCGACCTTCACGAGCACAAGCAAGCCGTACGGGCTGAACAGGTTGTCCCAGCTGCCGATGCGCAGTTCGGCGCTGACATAGCCGGAGGCGGCCACCACGACGAAGGAAACCAGGGCGAGGGAGGAATAGCGTGCAATCACCGAGCGGATGCGTTCGCCGTCGAGCTGGGTGCGCAGCACGATAATGGTCAGCAGGCCGCCGAGCCAGATCGCCGCGAAGACAAGGTGCAGGCCGAGGGCGGTGATCGCGGCGTTGTGGCCGGCAGCGCCCGCCGAGTGGCCCTGCTGGGCCATGGGTAGCAGCGAGAGCAGCGCCAGCACGGTGACGAAGATCAGGGCGGTCTGGTTGCGCACGGCGAAGCAGAGCACGGTCACGCCGGCGGCGATCAGCGTGGTCGCGAGCCAGGCCTGGCCGAGGTCGATCTGGCTGAAGAACTGTCCGACCGTGGCGCTGAACTGATCGCTGAAGCCGAAGGGAACGTTGGTGACCTGGAGAAAGGTCAGAAAGCCGGTGACAGCGGATGCGACGGCGAACAGTGCGGCCGAGGCTGCGGCGAAGTCGAGGGCGGTGCCGAACTCGCGTTCCCGGGGGCTGAGGGCGAAAAGCGTGAGCACGAGGGCACCGATCGTTCCGGCCGCGCTGATGTTGACAATGACCTTGGCGAGGGGAAGTCCCCAACGCACCACCGGCCCGGGGTCGGCCAGCAGTTGGGCCGAAGCTCCGCCGCCATAGGCGAGGGCAACAAGGGTGGACAATACAGCGACCAGCAGCAGGGCTGCCGGTCCGAGAACGCGGACGAGACGGGGCACCCGGCCAGCTTATTCGCCCAGCCCTGGGCATCCGTCTCGCCTGAGGCCGGTGCCCGGTGCCGGCGCGCGCCGAGCCGAGCGTTTTGGCCCGTTTGCGGGCCTTTTTCGAGGAGAAATTCACGTCTCGACTCGGCCCTAGATCGACATCGGATGCCCGGGGACGCCAAAGGGGGCGCCGACCGTGGTCGACGCCCCCTTTCAGTACTGAAAGCTACTTCGCGGCAGCCTTGAGCTTGCTTCCGGCGGTCAGCTTGACGCGGTGGCCGGCAGCGATGGCGATTTCTGCACCGGTCTGCGGGTTGCGGCCGGTGCGAGCAGCGGTTGCGGTGCGCTCGACGCCCAACCATCCCGGGATGGTGACCTTGCCGTCAGCGGCAACGGTCTCGGCCAGGGCTGCAAAGAATGCATTCAGAACGCCGTCAACGGCGGCCTGGCTCTGTCCGGAGTCAGCGGCAACCTTGGCAACGAGCTCGGTCTTGTTCAGCGACTTGTCAGCCATTGAGTGTCCTCCTCGGACCTTCGTCTGTATAAACAGCGATATTCGTAATACGGATGCTCCTCGAGAGAGAAACCCCGCTGGTCGGTTCGACCGAGTTGAAATCTAGCATTGATCCGCCAAAATCCCCGGATTTACGGCGATTTTCGACCATTTCAGGGCAGTTTCACCCGCTCAGGCACCCGATTTCGCTCTCCGCGAAAAGGTCGTGAACAACAAAACGGGATGTCGACCGAAGTCGACATCCCGTTTTGATGTTTCAGAAGCCGGCGAAACCGGCTACCAACTGCTTACCAGCGCAGGAGTTACCAGCTGGACTTGGTGATGCCGGGCAGCTCGCCGCGGTGCGCCATGTCGCGAAAACGAACACGCGAGATGCCGAACTTGGAGAGGTGGCCACGGGGACGACCGTCAACGGCGTCACGGTTGCGCAGGCGCACCGGGCTCGCGTTGCGCGGCAGCTTCTGCAGGCCCTTGCGAGCGGCTTCACGCGACTCGTCGGTGCCGGCAGGGTCAACCAGGGCCTTCTTGAGCTCAAGGCGCTTGACGGCGTAACGCTCGACGATGACCTTGCGCTGGTTGTTCTTGGCAATCATGCTCTTCTTCGCCATGTTTAGCGCTCCTCACGGAAGTCAACGTGCTTACGGATGACCGGGTCGTACTTCTTGAGTACCAGACGGTCGGGGTCGTTACGGCGGTTCTTCTTGGTCACATAGGTGTAACCGGTTCCAGCCGTGGAACGAAGCTTGATGATCGGACGTACGTCATGAGCCTTAGCCATTAGATCTTCACCCCACGAGCGAGAACGTCCTTGACGACGCTCTCGATACCACGAGCATCAATAACCTTGATGCCCTTTGCGGACAAGGTCAACGTGACCTTGCGACGAAGCGACGGCACGTAGTACGTCTTCTTCTGAACGTTCGGGTCGAAACGACGCTTGGTGCGTCGGTGCGAGTGCGAAATATTGTGTCCGAAGCCGGGAACAGCTCCAGTCACCTGGCATACAGATGCCATGGTTTCCTCCATTACCGAAGAGCGAATGCTCTTCCCAAGATCCCTTGTCGACGGGCAGAACCACATCGGCCCGGAGCTAACTCAAGGCCGGGGGAGAATCGCCCGCAATGTACGCACACAGGCGTAGCAGCTCTCAACGCTACTAGATCCGCGCGCCTCCCGCAAACTCTCCTGGCCGCGAGAGCGGGTGAACGGTTACTTCAGCGAGCACGAAGCAACCGTTCACCCGCTTTCGCGCAACTTGTTAAGCGGATGCTGCGGCTGCTGCTTGACTCGTCGCCGTGGCAGTGCAGGCGGCGCAGAGACCGAAAACGTCCACGACGTGGGCGGCGGCGGTGAAACCATTCTTGGCGGCGACGTCTTTCGCCCAGGTTTCCACGGCATCCGCTTCGATCTCGACCGTGAGCCCGCAATTGCGGCAGATCAGGTGGTGGTGATGATCAT
Organism: Cryobacterium sp. Hh11; assembly: GCF_004404045.1. NCBI lineage: Bacteria > Bacillati > Actinomycetota > Actinomycetes > Micrococcales > Microbacteriaceae > Cryobacterium > Cryobacterium sp. Hh11. Next base: position 184,907 of record NZ_SOHF01000007.1, read on the forward strand.
TGGTGCTGCACGCGCGATACAGGCTTTCGCCCTCCGGTGACTGCAGGGAGTCGGCGTCACCCTTGACCGCGAGGTCGGCGAGGGCGCGGTAGACCGTGGCGAGGCCGATTGGGGATCCGGTCGCGTGCAGGGCGGAGTGCAGCGCCTGGGCGCTGACGAAGCCGTCGTTAGCATCGAGGGCGCCTCGAACGGCCTCACGTTGCCAGGTGTTTCGCTTCATGACTTCAACCGTAGCGATGTTCGCGCGGGCTGGCGCGCATCTGTTTCTTGGGGCACCCGCGCGGTACCGACCAATCGCCGAGCGACCAGGGCGAGCAGAAAGAACGCCGCCGCGGTGAGGGCGATGCTGGGGCCGGCGGCCACATCGAGCGAGCGAGAGAGCAGCACGCCGATCACGCCGGACACCGCGCCGAGCACGGGGGCAATCACGAACATCTGCGAGGTCGTGCGCGAGACCAGGCGGGCCGCGGCGGCGGGGGCGGCGATCAGGGCGATGGCGAGGATTGCTCCGACGGCCGGCATCGCGGTCACGACCGTGGCCGTGATGAGCACCAGGGTCAGCAATTCGATCGGCCATTCTCGATAGCCCGCTGCGCGAAAACCGTTCACGTCGAAGGTCGAAAACATGATCTGCTTGCCCAAAACCACGATGGTCAGCACTGCGAATGCCAGCACGATGGTGACGAGGGTCACATCTCTGGTGGTCACCGTGAGAATCGAGCCGACCAGATAGGAGTCGACCTTGACCGGCAACGAGGGATTGAGTCCCTGCAGCAGAACACCGAGCGCGAATCCGGCGGTGAGCAGAATGCCCGATGCGACCTGATTTCCCTGTCGCTTGACGCGTCCGATCATGGTCATGATCCCCACAATGAGCACGCTAGCCACTGCGGCGCCGAGCGGGATGCTCACGCCCAGGATCGCGGCGCCGACCGCTCCCGGAAAGGTCGCGTGGGTGAGGGCTTGGGCGAAGAAGGTGCGCTGGCGCAGTACCACGAGGGTCCCGACGAGGCCACTGAGCGCGCCGATCAGCAGCGCGGCGAGGAGCGCCTGCTCGAAGTAGCCCATCAGCGCAGCACCGCGCCCGCCGTGCGACGAGGGCCGCCGATCCGGTCGATCCCGAGCCGAGCGACCAGGGCCAGCACGTAGCCGCCGACGAGTACGAGCACGACGGTGGCGCCGCTCGGCAGGTCGACACCGCGGTTCACCGAGGCTTCGTAGCCGAGCGCGAGGCCCAGCCAGGCGGCCAGAATCGCGAAACTGGCGGCGACCAGAAAGAGCAGCCAGAGGCGACGGGTCACCAGACGAGCGACCGCGCCCGGCACGATCAGCACGGCAAGCACGAGCAGGTTGCCGACCGCGCTACTGGCGGCCACCACGACCAGGGCGATGGCGACGTTGAGCAGAATGTCGAGGACGAGCGGGCGGTATCCGGCCGCAGCGGTGCCCTCGAGGTCAAAGGCGCGAAAGACCTGCTCCTTGAGCGTGAACCCCACGATAATCAGCGCAATCAGGCAGACCACGACGGTCTGATTGACCTCGGCCGTACTGACGGTCAACAGACGCCCGAACAGCAGCGCGTCGAGCTGGCCGACGTAATTTGTTTCCCGTGAAACCACGATGATTCCCACGCTGAACATGGCCGTGAAGACGATCGCGATCGCGGCGTCCGAGGTCACCGCGCGTTTGACGATCACCGTGAGCACGACGGCGGCGATGAGGGCCGCCACCAGTGCTCCGACAAAGAGTCCGTCACGACCACCCCAGACGAATCCGATCGCCACCCCGGGGAAGACGGCGTGGGTGAGTCCGTCGCTGATGAATTCGAGTCCGCGCAAGTTGACGAGTACGCCGACGAGGCCGGCGACGAGGCTCAGCACGACGAGCACGAGCAACGCCCGAGCCATGAATGGCAGGTCGAACGCGGTGATCAGCACGGTATTCATTACCGGCGTGACGGCATCCACTCAGTGCCCCCCGTGGCCGGGAACCACGATGGTGTGCTCGTCCATTTCGACGCCGACCGAGCCGAACGCCTGCTGCACGTTAGCGAGGGTCAGCACCGTATCGCGCGGCCCGAACGCCACCTGGGCGCCGTTGAGCAGCAGCACGCTTTCGCACACGGCGCGGGCCAGGTCGAGGTCGTGGGTGGATACCAGCACGGCGACCCCCTGCAGCTTGAGCCGCTTTACCGTTTCGATGAGGGCATCGCGGTTCACCTGGTCGAGTCCGTTGAAGGGCTCATCGAGCAGAAGCAAACGCGGGGCGGATGCGACGGCTCGCGCCAGCAGACCGCGCTGCTGTTGCCCGCCCGACAGCTCCCCGAACCGAGTCTTGGCTCGATTACTGAGTCCGACGGTCTCCAGCGCCTCGGCGACAGCCTGCCGATCAGCCTTGGCCGGCATGCGCCACCAGCCGAGCGAGCGGTAGCGGCCCATCATGACGACTTGCTCGAGCGAGACCGGAAAGTGTGGGTCGAGCTGGTCGGTCTGGGGTACGTAGCCAATGTAGCCGGCGGGGGCTGGCCACTGGCCGATCACCTCGACCGTGCCGTCCGTGCGGGTGATGAGTCCGAGAATGCCCTTGAGCAGGGTGGACTTGCCCGAGCCGTTCGGGCCGATCAGGGCAACGGCCTGACCCGGCAACACGGTGAAATCAATGCCGGTGAGCGCAGGCTCTGCGCCGTAGGCAAACGACGCTGCCGCCACTCGAAGAGCGGCGGCAGCGTCCGATGTTGGTGTTTCTTGAGAAGTGTTCTCGATCACGTGTTAACTATTGCAGTTCGGCGGGCAAAGCAGAGGGTGTGACGCCCCACGATTCGAGCATCAGCGTTGAATTGTGCAGCTGCGCCTTGATGTAGGTGTCGCCGGCGCTACCGTCGGGGCCGAGCGAGTCGACGTAGAGGGCGTCGTCACCGGAGTAGACGGTGACGCCGGCTTCGGTGGCGATCGTCTCGGCGGTTTTCGGACTGAGTGACGCCTCGGAGAACACGGCCGTCACACCGGTGGCCGTGATCGCCGCGACCAGTGAATCGATCTCGGCGGCGCTCGGCTCGGCGTTGTCGTCGAAGCTCGGAATCACCGATCCGACGTAGTCGATGTGGTAGGCCGCGGTGAAGTAGCCGAGGGCGTCATGGTTGCTCACGAGCAGGCGGTCGCTTTCCGGCACGGTCTCCACGTTGGTGCGGATCCAGTCGTCGAGCGCACTGAGCTGGGCGGAATACGCTGCGGCGTTGGCCTCAAAGTCCGCGGCGTTATCGCTGTCGGCAGCCACGAGGCCGTCGGTGATCGTCTGCACGATGGTCTCGGCGTTGTGCACGTCGGTCCAGATGTGTGGGTCTCCACCGTCGTGGGCGTCTTCGGCCTCGCCGGCGTGGGCATCCGCTTCTTCGTCAGCGTGGTCATCCTCCTCGGCGACTTCTTCGGAGTGATCTTCGCCGGCCCCAACCTCGGAGATGGTGATGCCCTCGTCGGCGTCGATCGTGACACCGTCGAAGCCCGACGCGGCGATGGCGTCGTCGAGCCACTCCTCGAGTCCGACACCGTTGATGACGAGCACGTCGGCGGCGCCGAGCGCGGTCAGGTCGGCCGCGGACGGGTCATAGCTATGGGCGCTCTGGTTGGGCTGGATCAACTGCGTGAGGTCGACGCCGCTGGCGTCACCGATCACATTGCGGGCGAAGTCGGCGACCTGGGTGGTCGTGGCGACGACCTTGAGTCCAGCGTCCGCGCTGTCGGCGCTGGCGGTCGTGCCGGCCGAGCACCCCGAAAGGGCGAGTGCGGCGGACGCAAGGAGTGCGGGAACGGCGAAATATCTCTTGTGCATGCTTCGAGATTAGCGCTGTTGATAATGATTGTCAAAACCATTAACCGTGTGCGCACACACCCGCTGACCGCGCTACTGGTCGGTGATGAGGTCGGGCGCAGGCACGCCCGCGGGCCGCACCGGCAGCTGCGACCCCGTGCCGCAGCGTGTCGGCCCCGTACAGTCTGCGAGCACCGACCGCCGTCATCCTGCCCTCCTCGCCTGCTTCACCAGAGGTCTATCACGATTGGGGCGCCACAACTGAGGACATTTCGAGAAGACTGGGCCAAATTTGACCGTGAGTTCTGACGAAAATCTCCACAGTTGCGTACGACGTTCTATTCCAGCAAGAGTGCCGGTTCTTCCATGATGCTCGCGACGTCGGCGAGAAAACGGCTCGCGACGTCGCCATCGACGACCCGGTGGTCGAAGCTCGCACCGATCGTGGTCACGTACCGCACCCGTACCTCGCCATCGACGACCCACGGCTTCTGCTTGATCGTGCCGAGGGCCACGATTCCCGCCTCCGGGGAGTTGAGAATGGGGGTGCCGGTGTCCATGCCGAACACGCCGATATTGGTGATCGTGATCGTGCCGTTGCTCATCTCGGCCGGGCTGGTCTTGCCGTCGCGCGCGGTCATGGTGAGCTTCTCGAGCGCCGCAGCGAGTTCGAGCAGGCTCATATCCTGCGCTTCCTTGATGTTGGGCACGATCAGCCCGCGCGGGGTCGCCGCGGCAATGCCGAGGTTGACGTAGTGCCGCACGATGATTTCCTCATCGGTGAAGGTGGAGTTCACCGTTGGATTGCGGCGCACCGCCCAGATCATGGCCTTGGCCATGATCAGCAACGGCGAGACGCGAATGCCGGCGAAGTCGGTCGAGGCCTTGAGTCGCTTGACGAATTCCATCGTGCGGGTGGCATCCACGTCGACGAACAGGCTCACATGCGGTGCGGTGAAAGCGCTCTTCACCATGGCCTGGGCGATGGCTTTGCGAACGCCCTTCACCGGAATGTGCTCGTCGCGATCGACCGGCCATTCCGGCGTCTGGATGTTGCGGAACACACTGGCCTGGGTCGCCCCGCGCAGCACGTCTTCCCGGGTCACGTCACCCACCGGGCCGGTCGCTTCGACGAGGGCGAGGTCGACGCCGAGGTCTTTGGCGAGCTTACGAATCGGCGGCTTGGCCATGACCGGGCCGACGGATGCCGCGCGCCGGGTCGGTTCCAGCGGCTCGGCCCGCGGGCGCACCGCGGGTTCGGGCGCCAGCGTCTCGTGGGCGACACTCGAGCCGCTGTGCCGACGCCGCCGGGTGGGCATCGTCGCCGCAGCGCCGCGGCCGACGAGAAGCGGTTCGGGCGCCTCATCGCTAATGCTGCTGCTGGTGTCCGTTGTGAGCGTGGTCGTGTCGGCGCTGTCAGTGTCGGACGTCTGCGCAGCGGATGCACCGGCATTCGCTGCCAAACCGGCCGCCGGCCGGTCTGCACTCGCGTCGGTGTTCGGCCCGCTATCGGAATGTATCGTGATGATCAACGTACCCACGTCGACCGTCGTGCCCGCCGCGACCAGAATTTCACCGACGACGCCCACGAACGGAGACGGCAGCTCGACCAGGGATTTGGCCGTTTCGATCTCGACCAGCACCTGGTTGATCGTCACGGTATCGCCGGGGGCGACCTTCCATTCCACGATTTCGGCCTCAGTCAGGCCTTCGCCGACATCGGGGAGGGTGAATTTCGACACGCTCATAAGGTGCCTTTCTTGAAGTTCATCAGTGCTAATTAGTAAGCGAGAGCGCGGTCCACGGCTTCGAGCACCCGGTCGGGACTCGGCAGAAAGTGCGTCTCGACCGCCGCCGGCGGGAAGGGGGTGTCGAAGCCGGAGACGCGCAGCACGGGCGCTTCGAGCGTATAGAACGCCCGCTCGGCGACCGTGGCGGCGATCTCGCTGCCGACACTGACAAAGCCGGGGGCTTCCTGGGTGACCACGAGGTGACCGGTCTTCTGCACGGAGTTCAGAATCGGTCCGTAATCGATCGGGGAGATCGAGCGCAGGTCGATCACCTCCAGGCTGATGCCCTCGGCTGCGGCCAATTCGGCGGCCTGCAGCAGCACGCTCACCATGGCGCCGTGGCCGACGACGGTCACGTCGGTCCCGGCCCGCACCACGCGGCTGGCGTGCAGCGGCGTTCCGCTCTGCTCGAACCGCACCTCGCCCTTGGGCCAGTAGCGGCTCTTCGGCTCGAAGAAAATGACCGGATCGTCACTCGCGATAGCTTCCTGCATCATCCAGTAGGCATCGTGCGGGTTCGACGGGCTCACCACGCGCAGGCCGGGGGTGTGCGCGAAGTACGCCTCCGGGCTTTCCTGGTGGTGCTCGATCGAGCCGATGTGTCCACCGTAGGGAATGCGAATCACGACGGGCATGATCAGGCCGCCCTCGTGGCGGTTGCGCATACGCGCCAGCTGGCTGGTGATCTGGTCGAACCCGGGAAAGACGAATCCGTCGAACTGGATCTCACAGACCGGACGAAACCCGCGCATGGCCAGGCCGATGGCCGTGCCGATGATTCCGGACTCGGCGAGCGGGGTATCGAGCACGCGCTTGTCGCCGAATTCAGCGATCAGCCCCTCGGTGACCCGAAAGACGCCGCCGAGCGGGCCGATGTCCTCGCCCATCAGCAGCACCTTGGGATCGTCCAGCATCGCCCGGCGCAGCCCGGCGTTCAGGGCCTTCGTCATCGGCAGTGAAGCGGATGCCACACTCGTGTCAATTACAGCGGTCATCAGTTCTTACCCTCGTCGAAAGACGCTTCGTAGCGTTCCAGCCAGGCCTTCTGCTCGGCCACGAGCGGATGCGGTTCGGCATACACGTTGTCAAAGATCACCGATTGCTCCGGGCCGGTGATCTCCAGCGCCCGCTTGCGGGTGTCGGCAGCGAAGTCGGCCGCTTCTTCATCGACGGCGTCGAGGAACTCCTGCTCGATCCCCCGGCCCTGCAGATAGCTGCGAAAGCGCACGATCGGGTCGCGGGCCACCCAGTAGGCAAGTTCGTCCGGATCGCGGTACTTGGTGGGGTCGTCGGCGGTGGTGTGCGCGCCGACCCGGTAGGTGAGTGCCTCGATCAGTGACGGGCCGTGGCCGGCGCGGGCGTCATCCATCGACTTCGCGGTGACGGCGAAGCTCGCGAGCACATCGTTGCCGTCGATCTGGGTGCCGGGCATGCCGAAGCCACCGGCGCGCAGGTAGAGCGGAGTGCGCGACTGCCGGGCGACGGGTACCGAGATGGCCCAGTGGTTGTTCTGCAGAAAAAACACCTGCGGGGTCTGGTAGCTGGCCGCGAAGACCAGCGCCTCGTTGGCGTCGCCCTGCGAGGAGGCACCGTCGCCGTAGTAGACGATGACAGCCTGGTCGGTCTCCGGGTTGCCGGTCGCGGTCGACCCATCCAGTTGCATGCCCATGGCATAGCCGGTGGAATGCAGCGTCTGCGAGGCCAGCACGAGGGTATAGAGGTGAAAGTTTCCGTGTTCTTCCGGCACCCAGCCGCCGAGGGTCACGCCGCGCAGCATCCGCAGAATATCAACGACGTCGAGGCCGCGGATCATGCCGACGACGTGCTCGCGGTAGGAGGGAAAGACGTGGTCCTGGGGCCTTGTGGCGTAGGCCGACCCGACCTGGGCGGCCTCCTGGCCGTGGCTCGGAACCCAGAGGGCAAGCTGGCCCTGGCGCTGTAGGTTGGCCGCTTCGGTATCGAACTTTCGCACCACGACCATGTCACGGTAGAAGCGGCGGTGGTCCGCCTCACTGAGGCGATCGAGGTAGGGCAGAAATTCCTCGGCGGCGGCATTGGGTTCGAACGTGCCGTTCGGGGAGATCATGCGTACGCAGGTCTCGGCCCCATCGAGGCCGAAGGCTGCTGACGTGGGCGCTGCTGTCATGGGCACAGTCGCATCGTTTCGGGTGGCTGACACCGTACTAACCTATCTTTCGTGCCGGGTGACCGGCGGGAAGGGCGTCGACAAGATCCGCGCTCATTAATAGGAGTGTCGCCACAGCCTGCTCCTCACCGATCGACACCCGAATGCCCTCCGGCACGAAGGGGCGCACGATAAGGCCGGCCTCACCGAGAGCCTCGGCCACGCTCGCGGTTTCGGCACCCGTGGGCAGCCAAAGAAAGTTGCCCTGCGGCTGGGGAATGTTCCAGCCCTGCTGGGTGAGTGCCGTCCAGGTTGCATCGCGACGCGCAGCAATGGTTCGAACCCGGTCAAGCAGTTCCTTTTCGGCGTCGAGCGAGGCGATCGCTGCCGCGGCTGCTGGCGCGGTGACCGAGAGCGGGATGGCGGTCGCGCGGGCGGCGTTCAGAATATCCACCGGCCCGAGGGCATAGCCGATGCGCAGTCCGGCCAGGCCGTAAGCCTTGGAGAAGGTGCGCAGCACGACCAGATTCGGGTAGCGGGCCAGGAGCGGCGGGCCGGTCACGGCATCCGCTTCGGTGACGAACTCGATATATGCCTCATCGAGAATGACCAGCAGATCGGTCGGGACAACGGCCATGAAGGCCTCGAATTCGTCCTTGGTGACGATGGTGCCGGTGGGGTTGTTGGGCGAGCAGACGATGACGACCCGGGTCGCCTCGCCGATCGCGGCGGCCATTTCGGGTAGATCATGACCGTGATCGGCGCGGTTGGGCACGCGCACGCTGGTCGCACCCGCGACGGTGACGAGCGAGGGGTAGGCCTCGAACGACCGCCAGGAGTAGAGCACTTCATCGCCAGGGCCGGCGGCAGCGAGAATCAGCTGGGCCAGCAGGGCCACCGAACCCGAACCGACGTGCACCTGATCGACATCGATGCTGTACTTGGCAGCGAGGCGTTCGCACAGGGCCAGCGCCGAGGCATCCGGGTAGCGATTGAACGCCGTTTCGGCGGCGACCGCCGCCACGACCCCCGGTAGCGGGTCAAAGGGGTTCTCGTTGCTGGAGAGCTTGAAGTCACTGGCGTCAGCCGGTTTGCCCTGCTTATAGGCCGGGAGTGCGATGATCTCCGGGCGCAGGCGGACGGAGGGTCGGTCGGAGAGGCTCACTCGTGGAGTCTACGCCCGCATATATTCGCAATGGCGAATGAATGATTGCCCGCCTTTCGACCGCGCGGCCCGGGCGCCGCACCCGACGGCGCTTCCCGGTGAGATAGTAGGGACATGGCCAGATTCTTGATCAAGTTGATCGTCAACGCGGTGGCCCTGTGGCTCACCGCCCTGCTCGTCACCGGTGTGCACGTCATTCCGTACGCACCCGACTCGGGTGCGAGCGTAATCACCTACCTGCTCATCGCGCTCATCTTCGGGTTCGTGAACACCGTCGTCGGCGGCGTCGTGCGGGTCGTCGCATTTCCGCTGTACATTCTCACGCTCGGACTGTTCGCGCTCATCGTCAACGGCCTGCTGCTGCTACTCGTCGCCTGGTTCTCCGGTTTTCTGGGTTTTGGCCTCGTTGTCGATGGCTTCTGGTGGGGCGTGGTCGGTGCCCTGGTACTCGGAATCATCTCCTGGCTGCTCGGTCTGATCGTGCGCCCGGTCACCGACCGCAACTGAGCCGCGCCGTCACTTCGGCGCTGGCCCGGCCGGCAAGCGGATGCCGCGCCACAAGACGGCCTCGCCCTCCGCGCTCCCGACAATGCCGGTCACCGTGTCCTGAAAATTTTGCAGGTTCTCTTCTGGGGAGGCGTCGATGAGTTGCGCCGTCTCGCGGTAGCGATCAAGGTGGTGGGCCGGCACGTTCTCCCCAACCGGAGGTTCGGTCGTCGCGAAGACCTCGCGACGCACGGTGAGGCGATCCTCCGAGTCGATCAGGCATGACCCACCAAGAGCCGTCACCACGTCATCGCTGTGCTCAACGGTGAGCGTCGCGACACCGGACGGCACCGGAACACACGTTTCCGGCGCCCCAAAAGTGGCCACCGCCTGCACGTTGAACGCCTCAGAGGCAGCTACCTGCGTGGCGACGATGCCACCCTGCGAATGACCGGCCACGACTACTGGATCACCGGGTTCAATGCCGGCGGCCTGCATCGCCTCCATCACCGCCCGAAAGGACCCCGCGTTTTCCTCGGCAATCGCAGACACGTTCGAGGCGAGGTCGAAGGGCTCGTTCGTGGCGACCGGATCCCAGTCGACCGTCCCACCGATGTACACGGCCCAGGACGTTTGCTCGCCGTCACCATATTTCTCGATGCGAATCTGCGCCCCGCCCTTGGCGGCTTTGGGAATTCGCGCGGCCACGTCACTCACCCCGGTGGGTGGCTTCAATTTTGCCAAAACACGGACCCGCCGCACCCTCACCGCACCTTCCCGCAACAGCCCGCCACTTCGCGCTACGGCGAGCACGGCGACAGCGGTGCTCGAGATGCCCGTCACACCCAGGCCGGTGTCTCCGAGAATCAGGTCAACTCCAAGAGGCACTCCCAGCGCGCCCAGAGCGACGTCATCGAGCGAAGAGACGAGCAGCTTGGCCATCAGGACCGTTTGCGGGTCCGTGATAACCCGTTGGTCGAGAACAAACCCGTATCCCGTCTCGCGCTTCACGAGCCCCGCCATCGCCCAGACGACCAATCCCAGAGCAGGCAGAGAGGTTGCCATTACTCCCAGGACCAGTGGAGTGGCTCCGAGCAGGAGCATCAGCCTGATAATCGTCCCGACATCATGCCCCACTTTCGCGCTCCCCAGTACGGCCAGTTGCAGGGCGCTGCGCTCAGCCCAGCCGTACCGTTCCGCGGCAGCCACCAGGGACTCGGCCAGGTCGCCGCTGCGCTGCTCCAGTTCGCCGAGCGTCCCACTGGCCCAAAGCAGGGGTATCCCGGCGTCCCCCGGCGTCCATTTCATGGCCCCGCCGGCGGAGTCGAGTTGCCGGATACTGTCCACCCTGACGCGAAAGTCCTCGGCCTGGGCTTGGGCATACCGCAGCATCTCGGCCTCGGCCAGTACGACATCCGTTGACACGATTGTGGTTCCGCCCACGGACACTGTCAGTTCGCTTCCACCCACACCAACGTCGTACTCGCTCATTGCTCCGACTCCAGCTGCCAAATGTTCTGCCTTAACTGGTCCTGCGCTTCGTCCAGAAAGTTCACGACCAGGCCCAGGTCGTGAACAATCTCTGCGACCCGCTGGCGGTAGGCACGCTTCGCGGCCGACTGCCAGAATTCGCTCTCGTCCCCCCGGCGTAACCGTCCCTGTAAATCCACGACATCGGCGGTGAGGGCCTGCACCCGCAGCCGTTGAGCGCGAAACACGGAAAGCTGATCGGTGCTCCCCGATGCGATGAGTCCAGCCAGATCATCCATGGCACCTCCCCGACAGGACCGATCGTCGCAGAATCGCCGGCCACCGGGCCTCCCCGCGACGATTCTGTAAACAGACTCCGGATACTGGGCATGTGCAGGAGCCGAATCTGCTCCACAATGGGACACATGTCTTTCGCGTCACTCACCCCCGACGAGTCGACGCCATTCCGCATCATTTTCGTCTGCACCGGCAACATCTGCCGATCGCCCATGGCCGAGGTCGTGCTGCGTGATCTGATCACGAAGCTCGGCCTGGGGCGACTGATCGCGACCAGCTCGGCCGGCACCGGAGACTGGCATGTGGGTGAGCAGGCCGACGGTCGCACGATTACCGCGCTGGCCAAGCGGGGTTATGACGGCAGCCACCACCGGGCTCGCCAATTCGATCCGCTCTGGTTCGCCGACCACGACCTGGTCGTCGTACTCGACCGCGGCCAGGAGCGCATCCTGCGGAACTGGGCGCTGGCTGATCGCGATCGCGCCAAGGTGCGCCTGCTGCTGAGTTTTGACGCCGAGCAGGCCGCCCTGTGCGACGTGCCAGACCCCTACTATTCCGACGATGCGTTGTTTGACTCGGTATTGGGCATGATTGAGAGTGCCAACCACGCACTTTTGAAACAACTTGCACCCGCAATTCGACAGGGAGTCCAATGAGTCACCTACCCGTACAGGTTCTAAGCCCGCTTGACGGCCGCTACCGATCCGCCGTTTCCGATCTGGGCGAGTACCTGTCCGAGGCCGGCCTCAACCGCGCCCGGGTGCGCGTGGAGGTCGAGTGGCTGATCACCCTCACCGACCGCAGCCTGTTCGGCTCGGCCCCGCTGACCGCCGAGCAGAAGCTCGACCTGCGAGCCCTGGTGACGAATTTCGGGCAGGCCGAGATCGATGAGCTGGCCGAGCTCGAGGCAACCACCCGGCACGACGTGAAGGCTGTCGAATACCTCGTCCGTCGCCGCCTCGGCACGCTCGGCCTCGCCCACATCAGCGAGCTCACCCACTTCGCGGCGACCAGCGAGGACATTAACAACCTCTCCTACGCCCTCACCGTGCGTGATGCGGTGCAGACGGTCTGGCTGCCCAAGCTTCGCCTGGTCATCGACGCGCTGCGCAGCCGTGCTCTCGAATTTCGAGCGGATGCGATGCTGGCCCGCACCCACGGGCAGCCCGCGACGCCGACCACCATGGGCAAGGAACTCGCCGTGTTCGTCTATCGACTCGAGCGCATCGTGGCCCAGATCGACGCCGGCGACTACCTCGGCAAGTTCAGCGGCGCCACCGGCACCTTCGCCGCCCACGTCGCCGCCGAACCGTCGGTGGACTGGCCCGCCGTCTCCCGCGAGTTCGTCGAGGGCCTCGGCCTCGGCTGGAACCCGCTCACCACTCAGATCGAGTCGCACGACTGGCAGGCCGAGCTGTACTCCCGCGCCTCCCACGCCAATCGCATCCTGCACAACCTGGCCACGGATATCTGGACCTACATCTCGATCGGCTACTTCCGCCAGATTCCGCAGGCCGGAGCCACCGGATCCTCCACCATGCCGCACAAGATCAACCCGATCCGGTTCGAGAACGCAGAGGCCAACCTCGAATTGTCGTGCGCCATTCTCGACTCGCTCGCCGCGACGCTGGTGACCAGCCGGCTGCAGCGCGACCTCACCGATTCCACCACCCAGCGCAACATCGGCGTCGGTTTCGGGCACTCGCTGCTCGCCCTCGACAACATTCTGCGCGGACTCGGCGAGATCGACATCGACCGCGCCCTGCTCGAGCGCGACCTCGACTCCAACTGGGAGATTCTCGGTGAAGCGATCCAGACCGTGATTCGCGCCGAGGTCTCGGCCGGACGATCCTCGATCGAAGACCCCTACGCCCTGCTCAAGGAGCTGACCCGCGGCAAGCGCATCACCAGCATTGATCTGGCCGCCTTTGTCTCAGCCCTCGATATCGGCCCGGCCGCGAAGACTCGCCTGCTCCACCTCACCCCGGCCGGCTATGTCGGCCTCGCCGACTCCCTGATCGACTTTCTGCGCTAGGAAGTCCTGATCGGTCAAACGGCGCACGTTGCGGATTGCTCCGGACGTGCGCCGTTTCATCACCGACCGGGGTAGACGATGACCTTCATCTGGCCGGGCTGGCGACCGGCATTGAGGGCCTGCTCAGCGTCGGCAAGCGCAAAGGTGCTCGTGACCAGCACATCGAGGTCGACGGCGCCGCTCTCGACCAGCTGAATGCCGAGCGGCCAGGTGTTGGTGTAGCGAAAGACGCCGCTCAGCCAGATCTCCCGGTTCTGAATCCAGGAGACGGGCAATTCGACGGTGTCGTTGCCCATCCCGACGAGGATGGCCCGGCCACCCGGTCGCACCGCCAGAATTCCGGCCTGCACCGCCGCCGCAACTCCGGAGGCGTCGATGAACGCATCCACTTCCAGGCCTTCGACCGAGTCGACCCTGGGGTCGAGGGCGATGGTGGCCCCGTGCTCGAGGGCGAAGGCGCGACGGTCATCCGCGATATCCGTGATGTAAATTTTTGTGGCACCGAACGCGCGTGCAGTCTGCGCCAGGATGACGCCGATCGGGCCGGCGCCAGCTATGAGCACCGAGCTTCCCGGGAGAATGTCGGCGCGTTTGCAGGCCCAGATCCCGACCGAGAGTGGTTCGATCAGCGCGGCGGCCTCGTCGGAGATGCTGTCCGGAATTGCATAAGCAAAGTCCGTTTGAATCGCCACGTACTCGCAGAACGCCCCGTCGATCGGCGGCGTCGCAAAAAACTCGATGTCGGGACAGAGGTTGTAACGGCCGGCCTTGCATTGCTCGCAGCTGCGGCACGGCCGCTGCGGTTCGACGGCCACACGCTGCCCGATGCGAGCGGGGTCGACCCCCGAGCCGACCGCGGTGATGCGTCCGGACAACTCATGACCGAGAATAAGCGGATGCTCGACCACATACGGCCCAATTCGGCCGTGCTGGTAGTAATGCACATCGCTCCCGCAAACACCGACCGCGGCAACCTGCACAAGAACTTGGTCGTGTTCGAGGTCGGGAACGGGCACCGTGTCGACGGTGACCTCTCCGGCGGCGCGCAGCAAGGAGGCTTTCATCATGGTCACTGGGGGTTTTTTCGGTAAGAGTGTCGTGGCTGAGGCATCCGTCATGAGCGGTCCTCGATGGACAGGTACGACATGACGGTAGCGTGCGCGCCCTTCTCAAGGAGCGAATCCAACGCCGCCAGGTAGGCGGCGGCGAATCGCTCGTTGTCGGCGAGATTTCCGAACAGTTTCTCATTACGCACGAAGGCGAGCCGGTCGCTCCGCTGAGTCTGCGCGATGGCCACAAGCTCGGCACTCAGGGGGTCGACGACCGTGATCGGCTCGCCCTGTTCGTCGATGCCTTCGGCATACCGCGCCCAACTGGCGACGATAGCGGCCGAGCACTCGATCTCGCCACCGCTGGCGAGCTGATCGTGAATGACCGGCACGAGCCATTTGGGGATACGGTCGGATGACTCGGCGCAGAGCCGGGCGAGAGTGTCGCGCACCTCGGGGTTGGAGAACCGCGCGATCAGCGTGGCCTTGTAGTCGTCGAGGTCGATTCCGGGCACCGGTTTGAGCGTGGGTGTGCCCTCTCGGTCCATGTAGCGTTGGACGAATCTGCGGAGGGCGTCATCGGCCATGGCCTCGTGGGCATAGCGGTGGCCGCTGAGATAGCCGAAGTAGCACAGGGCCTGATGGCTGGCGTTGAGCAGCCGCAGCTTCATGTACTCGTAGGGCGTGACGTCCTCGACCAGCTGCACACCAGCCTGCTCGAGCGGCGGACGACCGAGACCGAAGTCGTCTTCTACGACCCACTGAAAGAACGGTTCGCAGACCACGGGCCAGCCGTCGTGCAGCCCGGTGAGGGCAGCAGCTTCGATGATGTCGTCGGCCGAGGTGACGGGGGTGATGCGGTCGACCATCGCGTTGGGAAAGTGCACGTTGTGCAACATCCACTCGCCGAACTCGGCGTCCTTCTGCACAGCGAAGGCCGAGAACATGCGTTTCGCCATGTCGCCATTGCCCTGAATATTGTCACAGGACTGCACCGTGAATGGCTCGAGCCCGCGTTCGCGTCGGCGACGGAGGGCCTCTGTGACATAGCCGAAGACGGTCATCGGCACGGCCCCGTCGACCAGGTCCGCGATGACTCCAGGGTGGGTCTGGTCGAATTCGCCGGTCACCCGGTCGAAGTTGTAGCCGCCCTCCGTGATCGTGAGCGACACGATACGGATAGCAGGGCTCGCCATTTTCTCGAGCACGGCCTCCGGATCGTCGGGCGCGAACAGGTACTCGACCATGCTGCCGATGATCGACGACTCGCGGTGGCCGTCCGGGTGTTTGAGGGTGACCGTGTAGAGGCAGTCCTGCTGGTCGAGCACTTCCTTCATTCTGCGGTCGCCCTCGAGCAGTCCGACCCCGCAAATCGCCCAGTCCTGGGCGAGGCCGGCGTTCATGAGCTCATCGAGGGCGACGGCCTGGTGGGCGCGGTGAAAGCCGCCGACACCGAAGTGCATGATTCCAGCAGTGAGGGTCGAGCGGTCGTAGCTGGGCCGGGCGACACCGGACTTGAGGTTGCCGAGTGTCGCCGTGCACAGTGTGGGCTGCGTCATCTACTTCACCGCTCCCATGGCGAGTCCGCGTACGAGCTGCTTTTGGGCAACCCAGCCGGCGATGATGACTGGAAGTACGGCGATGGTTGACGCGGCGGAGAGCACCGCAAGGAACTGGCCACGACCGTCGACAAAGCTCGCCAGAAACGGCGGCGTCGTGCGAGCGATCGAGGTCGTGAGCAGCGTGGCGAGAAAGTACTCATTCCAGGCGAAGATGAAGCAGATCAGCGCGACGGCCGCGATGCCGGGCAGCAGAATCGGCAACACCACCCGGATCAGTTCGGTGCGCAGGTTTGCCCCGTCGATCTGGGCGGCTTCGACGATCTCGCGCGGAACCTCGTTGAAGAACGACCGCATCATCCACACAGCGATCGGAAGGTTCATCGCCGCGTAGAGCAGGCCGATGGCGGTGATGTTGTCGAGGGCGCCGAGGGCCTTGAGAATGAAGAACACCGGCAGGATCGACGCCGCAGCCGGCAGGAAGCGCGTGGAGATGAAGAAGAACAACACGTCCTGCACGCGCTTGATCGGGCGGATGCTGAGCCCATAGGCCGCGGGGATGGCGAGGAGCAGCACGATCGCCGTCGACGAGATGCTCGCGGTGAGGGAGTTGAGCAGGTAGGTTCCCATGCCGCGGTCGAAGACGAGCTGGTACTGGTCGAAACTCAACGCGGTGAAGAGGGTCGGCGGGATAGAGGCCGCTGCGCCCTCGGTCTTGAAACTGGTGAAGACCATCCAGGCGATCGGAAAGAAGAACATCAGCACCAGAACCCACGTCATTGTCGTGATCAGGGTGCCCTTGAGTGTGCGCATCAGCGTTCACTTCCGTTCATGAATACTTTGAAAAGGGTGCGGAGAGCGATGGTGGCGACGGCGATCGTGACGATGACCGTGACGACCCCGAAGGCGGCGGCCTGCCCGACGTCGAGTCCGATAAACGCCCGCTCATAGAGCAGATAGGAGAGGGTCTTGGTGCCGCCCGTTCCTTTGGTCATGATCGCGATCGGGTCGAAGGCCTGCAGCAACATGATCGACCCGAGCAGGGTAGCGATTTCAATGTACTGGCGCAGGTGTGGCAGCGTCATCCACTGGAAGGTGCGGAACGGACCGGCACCGTCGACGGACGCGGCCTCGAGCACTTCCCGGCTCTGGCTCTGCAGCCCGGCGAGCAAGATGAGCATCATGAACGGCGTGTACTGCCAGGTCAGCATCATGATGATGGTGAGCGCCGGAAAGTCGGTGTTCCAGGCGATCGAGGGCAGACCGATGAAGTTGAGTCCAACGTTGACCATGCCGACGTTGACGTCGAGCATCGACCACTTCCAGATGAGCGCCGCGGCGGCCGGCATCACCAGGAACGGCGTGATCATGAGGGTGCGTGCGAGGCCCTGACCCATGAACTTGCGGTCGAGCAACACGGCAAAGAACAAACCGAAAACCAGCGACAGCACCACGGACGAGCCCGTAATGACGACGGTTGCCATCAGTGAAGGGAAGAAGTCGGGGCCGGTGAAGACGACCGCGTAGTTCTGAAAGCCGGCGAACGCGATCTCGGCCGGGCGAAGTTGATTCCAGTTCAGGAACGAGAAGTAGATCGTGACCAGAAACGGAATTTGGGTCAGTACGATCGAAAAGAAGAGTGCCGGCAACACGAGTGCCCGTGACGCGCGAGCCTTCTTGCGCAGGGAGAGTGCGGCGGCGTGCGATCTTTTTGCCGAGGGCTGTGCCGGCGCCGGAGGCGGGGCTGTCGTCAGGGTTGTCATTGCTTCTTCCTCATCGTTTCGGTGCCGTCGGGGGCCGTTCGACCGACCCCCGACAGCACGTACCTGGTGCCGTGCTACTTCTGCTTGTCGCCCGCGGTCTGGGCGATGACCTGGCCCTTATCCAGGGCCTCCTCCACGGTGGTCCGTCCGGCGATGGCATCAGCCACCAGCTGGGCGACCTGGTTTCCCACGTCCTGGAATTCTGGAATCGTCACGTACTGGATTCCGACCCACGGCTGCGGGTTGAGTCCTGGCTGCTCCGGATTGACCGCATTCATGACGTCGAGCGTGATCGGGGCGAAGGCGGCAGCGGCTTCCTTGTATTCGGGGATCGAGTAGGTCGACGTGCGCGCTCCCGGGGGAACCCGGGTCCAGCCGAGGGTCGTTCCGACCAGCTGCTGGTACTCCTTGCTCGTGGCCCACTTGACGAAGGTGGTCGCGGCTTCGGCGTTCTTCGTGGTCTTGGGAACAGCGAGGTTCCAGGACCAGAGCCAGCCCGATTCTTCTGTCTTGTAGACGGGAGCGTGGGTGTAGCCCATTTTGCCGGCAACGGCCGAAGTCTCGGGGTCCTCGAGGATCGACGCGGCTACCGATGCGTCGTACCACATGGCGACCTTGCCGGACTGGAGCTGGTTGAGGCACTCGGTGAAGCTGTTCGACACGGGGTCGGGCTCGCCAGCCGCCGCGAGCAGGTCGACGTAGAAGTTCACGCCCTCGACGAACTCGGGCGAGTTCACCTGCGCGTTCCAGTCTTCGTCGTACCACGCGCCACCGAAGGTCTGCACGACGGTGGTCAGCGGTGCGAACAGGTCGCCCCAACCGGGCTTGCCGCGCAGGCAGATGCCCGCAACGTCCGGTGTGTTGAGCGCTTTGGCTGCCGTCGCGACTTCCTGCCAGGTGGGGTGGTCGCTGATCGTGATTCCGGCCGCGTCGGTCATTTCCTTGTTGTACATCAGGATCGACGATTCACCGTAGAAGGGAACGGCATACTGCTTGCCGTCGACGGTGAGTGCGGTGCGTACCGCCGGCAGGGTGTCGTCGACGTCGTAGGTGGGATCGTCGGCGAGGGCCGAGGTGAGGTCGGTGAGCCAGCCCTGGGCGCCCCACTGCGGTACCTCGTAGGCCCCGACCGTGACGATGTCGTACTGGCCGGCCCCGGAGGCCACGTCGGCGGTGACGGCGGCCCGCAAGTCGCCCTCTTCCATCTGCACGAAGTTGATGTTGATGCCGGGGTTGTCCTCTTCGAACGTTCCCTTGAGCTGTTCCATGTCCTTCATCTGCGGGTTGTTCACCGTGGCGAGGGTGAGGGTGACGTCTCCCGACGCCGCTCCGCCCCCGCCGGCACCGGTACAGCCCGTGAGCGCGAAGGCGGTCACGATGAGCCCCGCCCCCAGCGTGATCGCACGTTTCTTTCCAAGCATTGGAACTCCTTTGTCGTCGTTGCTCTTGCTGTGTGCGGGGGCGGGTGGGTAGAAATCCACCGCTCCGTCCGGAGCGTTCCCGCCGTCATCCGATTCTTGAAGTTACCCGCATTCGCTCGCGCCCTCCTAGTCCGCGCAGAGTACGATTCTGATACTTTCTTTCCAACGGATGCTGCGGCTACCCTGTATGAAAGGCATCCGCTTGACTGGTCGGATCGGAGTTGTGATGAAAGCGTTACCCACGGACGAAACGCGACCCGTCGCCATGGCGGCCCGGTTCCTCGAACGACCCGCGACGCGCGAGGTGATCCGACACCTGCCGAGCGAATCTTTTCGCTGGCTGGAGCACGATTACCCGAGCGAAATCGCGCGCTGGAACTACCACCCCGAGTACGAACTACACCTGATTCGGCACGGCACGGGCAGCTACATCATTGGCGACCAGGTCGGCCCGTTTGGGCCCGGTCAGGTGGCGCTCATCGGGCCGGGGGTTCCGCACGATTGGATGAGCGACCTGCAGACCGACGAGGTGGTCTACAACCGCGACGTCGTGCTGCAGTTCACCGGCGAATGGTTCGAAAGGTGCGCGAGCACGTTGCCCGAACTCAATCCGGTGCGGGCGCTCCTGGAGTCCTCGGGCCGGGGCATTATCTTCACCGGGTCGACGGCAGCGCGTGCGGCCGCCGAGCTCGAACTCATTGGAACCGCGCAGGGCGCCCGCAAGGTCTCGCACGTGTTCGCCGTGCTGGCGACCCTCGCGGAAGCACCGGTCGACGAGAAGGCCTTTGTCGCCCGGGAGTGGTTCTCCACGGCCGGGCAGGGCGACGGCAGACTCGCCGTCGAAGCTGGGCTGGCCTACATCTTCGACAACCTGTCAACCCGCATTCGCATGTCCGACGCCGCCCGGCTGGCCCACATGTCGGAGCCGACGTTTTCAAAGTACTTCAAGACGTCGAGCGGGCTGACCTTCAGCGCCATGGTGAAGAAGTTGCGCATCGCGAATGCCTGCCGATTGCTGGCCCAGACCGACGACCCGATCGCCTCGGTGTCTCTCGGAGTTGGCTATTCCAACCTGGCCAACTTCAATCGACAGTTCCACACCGAGGTGGGAATGACTCCGAGCCGCTATCGGCGACTGGATGCCACTGAACGCCCGACAGGACAGACCCCCAGTCTCGACCTCAAGACCCGGCGACCACCGTCGGTGCTCGAGTCCGCGGCGGGCATCCCGGTCTAGGACTGTTTGGCTGGGCGTGCCTCGTTACGCGCCAGCGCGCGGTCAGTGGCCGTTCTGCTCATCAAGGTCGGTCTGCTCCGACGCGTTCGGCTTCATGCCGAGCACGAGCATCGCAATCACCACGAGAGCCACGATGAAGGTCACGCCGAAAGCGATCGCCGAAAGTATCAGGTCGCGGGTGGTCAATAGAATCGTGCCGGCGATGAACAGGCCCATCAGGCCGGAAATACCGAGCAGTTCGGCTGGTTTCAGCCGATCGGACCGGCTCGGCTGGTGCGCGGGATTGGGCATACCGGGAGTCTTCTTGGCCATTTTTTTTCTGGGGACGCGTTTTGATGTCACAGGGAATCCGAATCGTTGGGGACGGGAACGCCGCGGCGCTGCCGCGGGGAATCCCACTTGAGGGAGAGCCCGGCAATGGGCAGGAAAACTGCGAGAAAGACCAGGTAGGCCCCGAACAGCCCGACCGACACGACGGGGTTGGGCGGAAGCAGGAGGAACAGCAGCGCGAGGATGGCGGTACCGATGCCGGTGAACAGCCAGTCCTTCGCGGGTAGTGCTCGCTTGCGCACGCGAATACCTGCGTAGATCTCCAGGAACCCCGTGACGGCTCCCCAGACGCTCACCACGAACAGGAAAAACCCGTGCCCGCCGGCGTGAAAGGCGAGGGCCACTCCGCCGGCGACCATGCTCACGATGCCATTGATCAGGAACAGGCTGCGGTCGGTAGCGACGGTCAGGGTGCGGGGTCCCGACAGAATGAGCCAGAGTCCGCTCGCGAGGGCGAATACGCCGAACATGATCACACCGAACTCGGCGGAGTGATCGCCATTGAAGGTAATGATCGCGGCCGGAATCAACGCGATCAGGGCGCGCCCGAAGGGCACGCGCCAGTACCCGGGACCGACGTTTGATGGCGCCTGGACTTTCGCCACGCACGACCTCTTTCGTTGCACAATTTTGTCCCCCTCAGTCTACGCGGCGAGGTGGCCGCGGGGCTGCGAGCGTGCTGCGTGCGGGGGTGCGTGGGGGAGGCTACCCGCCGGCGACCATGTCGGCGAACCGGGAGTAGTGGCCGTGGAAGGCGACCGTGACGGTACGGGTGGGGCCGTTACGGTGTTTGGCCACGATGAGGTCGGCCTCGCCGGCTCGCGGGTTGTCTTTCTCGTACGCGCTCTCGCGGTGCAGCAGGATGACCATGTCGGCGTCCTGCTCGAGCGAACCCGATTCTCGAAGGTCGGAGATGGCCGGCATCTTGTCGGCGCGCTGCTCCGGACCACGGTTGAGCTGGGACAGCGCGATCACGGGAACCTGCAGTTCTTTGGCGAGCAGCTTGAGCGCGCGCGAGAATTCACTGACCTCCTGCTGACGTGATTCGACCTTCTTACCGCTCGTCATGAGCTGCAGGTAGTCAATGATGACCATCTTGAGCCCCACCCGTTGCTTGAGACGGCGACACTTGGCCCGAATCTCGACCAGGGTCATGTTCGGGCTGTCGTCAATGTACAGCGGCGCATCGTTGATGCGACCACGGGTGGACGCGATCGTGGTCCAGTCGCGGGCCTCGACAGTTCCCTTGCGCATGCTCTGCAGGGGAACGGATGCCTCGGCTGCGAGCAGACGCATTGCAATTTCACTGCGCCCCATTTCAAGGGAGAAGAAGATGCTGGGCATGTTGTTGTGGATCGAAGCCGAGCGCGCGAAGTCGAGCGCGAGGGTGGACTTTCCCAGTGCCGGACGGGCCGCGACGATGATGAGCTGGCCGCCGTGGAATCCATTGGTGAGTTCGTCGAGGTCAGCGAAGCCGGTTGGTACGCCGCTCATCTGGCCGTCTTTGAGCTTGGCCGCCTCGATTTCCTCGATGGCGGCGGTCACGGCATCCGTCAGTGGAACGTAGTCTTCGGTTTCGGTGCCGCCGGTGACCGAGTAGATTTCGGCCTGGGCGGTGTTGACGAGGTCGAGCACCTCGCCCTCGCCGGCGTAGCCCATTTGGGCAATGCGGGTACCAGCCTCGACCAGGCGGCGCAGCAGGGCACGCTCAGCCACGATCGTGGAGTAGAAGCCGGCATTGGCCGCCGTGGGCACGAGGCTTGTGAGGGTGTGCAGGTAGTCGGCACCACCGGCCCGCGACAGCTCTCCGAGTTTGGTGAGCTCGTCGGTGACCGTGATGACGTCGGTGGGCTCACCCTGCGCGTAGAGCGAGAGAATGGCATCGAAGATGATCTCGTGCTTGGGAATGTAGAAGTCCCCGCCGCGCACGGTCTCGACGACATCGGCAACGGCGTCTTTACTGAGCATCATGCCACCGAGGGCGCTCTGCTCGGCCAGCAGGTCGTGTGGCAGGGCACGCTCCGACTTCCAGGCTTCAGCGGGCCGCTCACCTCGATTTTGGTCGACTGCGCCGCCGCGGGCTGACGAAGCGTACTCGTTTGACGCTGGCTGGTTGGCCAGGCCCAGGTGAGCGATCGACACTCGGTACCTCTTTCTTCGTGCACTTCGGAGAATCCGTGTGCTTTCAGGTGTATCAGGACCCACCGACACGGACCACGATGCACCAGCTGGAGCTGGAAACCGGCACTGCATCACCCTAGGTAGGTAGCAGCGCCCCCACAAACCCCCTTGTGGATAACTCTGTGGATAATCTGCGCGAAACGCCGTACGGATTGTGCAGAACCTGTGCACTCAGTTGTGGATAAATAGTTGACCTGAGGCGCATAAATAGCTCTGATCAGGAACTTCGTTGATTATTAAGGCTGTGAATAAAGTAGCCTCAACCAACCGTTGAACCTTGACGAGACGAATGCTCACCTGTGCACAAAAGTGTTGCGTCTACCCCGACAAAATGGCTCTTAACGCCACATAGCGGAGGGTTCCTTTCGGAACCCTCCGCTATGGGAGAGGCAAACGTGCCGGTAACTCGCGGAACCGGCCGTGACCTTACTTGGCTGCGACGACCACCAGGGTGATCGTGGCGCTGAGCTCGTCGCGAAGACGAACCGTTGCCGTGTGCTCACCGGTCAGCTTGATCGCGGTGAGTTCAATCTTGCGCTTGTCGACCGCGCCGAGACCGGCGGCTGCAACGGCGTTAGCCACATCCGTGGTCTTGACCGAACCGAACAGACGTCCGCCGGCGCCGGCCTTGACGACCAGGGTGACCTTGGTGTTCTCAAGCTTGACCTTGAGCGCCTCGGCCTCTTCGAAGGTGGCGTGCTCGCGCGCTGCGCGGGCTGCCTTGATCTGCTCGATCTGCTTCTCGCCACCGCGGGTCCACGCCACAGCGAAGCCCTTGGGAACGAGGTAGTTACGAGCAAACCCGTTCTTGACGTCTACGACGTCGCCGGGTGCACCGAGGCCGGAGACCTCATGCGTCAGAATCAATTTCGACATTTGGTTTCCTTACCGGCCTGAGCCTGCGTAGGGCAGCAAAGCCATTTCGCGGGCGTTCTTGACGGCACGGGCGATGAGGCGCTGTTCCTGAACGGAAACGCCTGTAATGCGGCGGGCGCGGATCTTTCCGCGCTCGGAGATGAACTTGCGCAGGGTGGGGACATCTTTGTAATCAATGACACCAACCCGAATCGACTTCGCGGGAGCGGCGTTCTTGCCACCCTTTGCTCCGCGAAGGGGCTTGCGGCGGTCGCCGCTCGACTTTCCAGCCATGATTTCCTTACTTTCTAAAAAAAGACGTTAGCTCCGCGCGAGGCGAGGCTTAGAAGGGGGTCTCGTCGCTGAAGTTGCCTGGGCTGTTCCAAACGTCCCCACCGGAGGCTGCGGGCGACGCAGTCTTGGCGGGTGCGCTGGGAGCCCACGGCTCATCATTGCCCTGGCCACCGGCAGCGGGAGCGCTGCTACGGGGGCCGGACGACTGCGCGCGTGTGAGGGAAGCGGTGGCGTAGCGCAGCGAAGGACCAATTTCGTCGATCTCGAGCTCCATGCTCGTGCGCTTTTCACCTTCCTTCGTCTCATACGAACGCTGCTTGAGACGACCGGAAGCGATGACACGCGAACCCTTGGTCAGTGAACCTGCCACGTGCTCGGCGAATTCACGCCAAACGCTCGCACGCAGGAACAGCGCGTCGCCATCTTTCCACTCGTTGGCCGCACGATCGAACGTACGCGGAGTGGAAGCGATGGTGAAGTTGGCAACCGCCAGCCCGTTCTGCGTGTAACGCAGTTCCGGATCGCTGGTGAGGTTGCCCACCACGGTGATTACGGTCTCGCCAGCCATGGGCTACTTGTCGCTTGCCTTGTCGGCAGCAGCGGCCGGAGCCGGAGCGGCCTTGGCAGCAGCAGGCTTAGCGCCAGCAACCTTCGCGGCCGGAACCGCGGTGGAGGCGGCAGCAACTGGAGCAGCAGCGGCCGGAGCCTCTGCCACAACGGCCTCGGCAACGACCGGCGCGGTATCAACCTTCGGGGCAGCGGCAACCTTGGCGGCCGGTGCTGCGGCAGCTGCAGCAGCAGCGTCAGCCTTGGCAGCGATGACCTTCGGGTTGGCAGCCTTGCGGGCAGCCTTCTCGGCGGCCAGCTTGCTCGCGACGACGACCTGGGCGATGCCCTCTTCGGCGCGGAGCACCTTGGTGCGCATGACGGCCTCGGACAGCTTCAGCTGGCGGTCGAGCTCGACCGTGGCTGAGGCGTTCGCGGTGAAGTCGACAACGGCGTAAATGCCTTCGGTCTTCTTGTTGATCTCGTAAGCGAGACGACGACGACCCCAGACATCAACCTTGTCAATGGTTCCGCCATCGTTGCGAACAACGTTGAGGAACTTGTCAAGGCTGGGAGCTACGGTGCGCTCATCGATCTCGGGATCGAGGATAACCATAAGTTCGTACTGATGCATGACTAACCCACCTCCTTCGGACTAAAACGGCTGCAGACTTTCTGCAACAGGAGGGTTGTGCATGTGCTGCCGGCGCTGGTCCGGGGAATCCGGCACGCAGGCAACCTGCCCAGACTACCGGATGTGGGCAGCTTTTGCCACTGCGCTCCTACCGGTTCCGCCCTGCCCACCACTCCTGCAGCCGGCGGGTGGCTTCCGCGTCGCCCAGCGGACCGTCGTCGAGTCGCTGTTCGAGCAGATACCGGTAGGCCTCGCCGACCTCACGCCCCGGCTTCAGTCCGAGCACGGCCATGATCTGCTCGCCGTCGAGGTCGGGGCGCACGGCACCGAGCTCTTCCTTCTCGTTGAGCTCGGCAATGCGGTGTTCCAGGTCGTCGTACGCGAAGCCGAGCCGGTCGGCCTTGCGCCGATTGCGTGTCGTCACGTCGGCCCTGGTCAGAATATGCAACCGCTCCAGCTGGTCACCGGCATCGCGAACATAGCGGCGAACGGCGGAGTCGGTCCAGGCGCCCTCGGTATACCCGAAGAACCGGAGGTGCAGCTCGATTAGCCGGGACACCGCGTTGATCGTTTCATTGTCGAAGCGCAGGGCGCGCAGCCGCTTCTTGGCCAGCTTCGACCCGACCACGTCGTGGTGGTAGAAGCTGACGACCCCGCCCGGTTCAAGTTTGCGGGTGGCCGGCTTGCCAATGTCGTGCAGCAAAGCTGCGAGCCGCACGATCAGGTCGGGTGCCTCCAGGTTGCCGCGGGATTTCTCGTAACCCATCGCCTGCTCGAGTACCGTCAGCGTGTGCTGATAGACGTCTTTATGGTGGTGGTGTTCGTCGATCTCCAACTGCAGGCCGGGAATCTCCGGCAGCACGATCTCGGCCAGTCCCGATTCCATCAGCACCTCGATGCCGGCGCGCGGGTCCGCTGATACGAGCATCTTCGAGAGCTCGTCGCCGATGCGCTCGGCCGACACGATACGGATGCTGTCGCACATCTTTTCCATCGCGAGTGCCGTGTCCAGATCCAGCGTGAAACCCAGCTGGCCGGTGAATCGGGCCGCGCGCAGCATCCGTAATGGATCGTCTCCGAAGGAGACCTCCGGGGTGCTCGGGGTGCGCAGGCGCCCGGCCAGCAGGTCGTCGATGCCACCGGACGGGTCGACCAGGGTCAGCTGCGGCAGGCGCAGCGCCATGGCATTGACCGTGAAGTCCCGGCGGAGCAGGTCGGGTTCGAGGCTCGTACCGAAGACCACGTCGGGTTTGCGGGTGGTCCCGTCGTAGCTGTCGGCGCGATAGGTGGTGATTTCCACGGTTTCACCGGCCAAGCTCGCTCCGATCGTGCCGTAGGCCCGACCGATGTCCCACTGTGCCTCGGAGAGTGGTTTGACGAGCGCGAGAATCTGATCCGGCGTCGCATCCGTCGTGAAGTCCAAATCATGCACTGGCCGATCGAGGAACGCATCTCGCACCGGACCGCCGACCAGGGCCAGCTCATGGCCGGCCGCCGCAAATGCGTTCGCCAGACGGGAAACCGTGGGAGAGGCAGCCAGGTCGCCCAGTCGTGCGAGGGCTGCCGCGACGCTCTGCATATGCCCATATTAGTTGCCAGCGCGCGGCGCGAAGACGCGGTGCAGGTGGCTTCCGGCTGGCACGCCGTAGAATCCCCCTATGGTGGCCGAGTCAGATTCCGCGCATCGGCCCGCGCTCCCGGCTGCCGCACGCACTGCCGTGCGCCCGGCCCAGCGCACCCGCAGAGCAGGGCGCTTGCGGCCGACGGCGGGGTTACTGGTGGGCATCCTCACCCTGGCCGCGCTGATTCTGACGCCAGTCAATGGGCTCTCTGCAGCCCAGGCCCAGGCTCCACGGACGGCGGTCGAAACCGCCACGACCGCCGCCGATTCGGTCGGGATCACCATATCCGGCACGAATTCCTCCGAGCTGTCGCCCGGCCAGGATCTGCTCCTGACGGTTGCCGTGCAGAACAATACCGATGCGGCGATTCCGATCGGCCGGGTCGATGTGTACCTCGCCGACCTCGCCCTCACGACCCGAGCGGCCCTCGAGTCCTGGCTCCGCCCGGACGCTGACGCCAATTCGGGCGATCAAATGCTGAGCGTGCCGACTACGCAAGCTATTCCGGCCGGGGCGAACACGAATCTGTCGATCACCGTTCCCGCTGCCTCCCTCGGCTTGACCGACCAGAACGCCTGGGGGGCGCGCGGTGTCGCGGCCATTCTCACGGTCGATGATGTCGTTCGCTCCGAGGGCCGGGGAACTTTTGTCTGGTCACCGGGCAGCGCCACCACCCCGGTCAGGCTGGCGTCGATCATGCCGATCACGACCCCGGAGAGCGCGACCGGCCTGATTACCGCCAAGGCGCTCGAGTCCTATACGAGTTCGGTCGGCCTGCTCTCACGCCAGCTCGATTCCGTGATCGACCTGCCAACGATGGCTATCGCCATCGACCCGCAGATCATCGCGTCCATTCGAGTTCTGGGCAGCAAAGCTCCCGCGTCCGCGGTGGCCTGGCTCGATCGCCTTGCCACGGCCAGCAACGACATTTTCCCGCTGGGCTACGCCGACGCCGATATCTCCCTGCAGGCCCAGGCCGGTGCGTCCACCCTGCGCGCACCGACGTCCTTCGCGCAGGCCATCGATCCGAGTTTGTTCGTTGTCCCCTCGAACACTCCCGTTCCCGACACGACCAGCGACGTGCCGAGCGTCACCTCCCGCACATCCATTCAGACCACGCCGTCACCGACTCCGACGCCCGGCCCGACGGTGACGCCGGGCGAGACGGTCATTCCTACAACCAGTGACCTACTGGCCTGGAACTACACCAGCACGACGATCGGCTGGCCCAGCGCAGGCCAGGTCGCCAGCACCGACCTCGACGTGTTCGCCGCGAGTGGGCTGACCACCACCATCCTCTCCAGTGGAAATGTGGAGCAGTCCGACGTCTTCACCCCGAACACCGCGGTTACCCTCCCCACCGGGCTCGGCCTGGTCAGCGACAGCGCGCTGTCCTCGGCCATTCGTGCTGCCGCCGATGCCACGACCGACCATGACTGGCGGGTCAGCATGTCGGAAGCCGCCTCGCTGCTGGCAATCGTTTCGGCCGAGAACCCGAACTCGGCGCGCACGCTGCTGGCCACGTTTGATCGCAGCAGTCCGACCCCCGCCAACCGGGTCGGGCAAACCATGGCCGCCATGGCCGGTCTTTCCTGGGCGGATGCCGTCTCCCTTCAGGCGGCGCAGGAGTCCACTCCGGCCTCCACCGTGACGTTCCAGGACAAGGCAATCGACTCCGGCAGGGTCACGCTGGCCCGTTCCCTGCTCGACCGTGAGGGCGCGGTCGCTGACTTTGCCACGATCCTGGCCGATCCGATCGTGGTGACCGCCCCCCAGCGCCTCGACCTGCTGGCACTACTGGATACCTCGTGGAACGTGCAGTCCTCGGCCTGGGCTGACCATGTCGCGGCCAGTCTGGCGTCATCCTTCGACCTCATGCATGCCGTCACCGTGACCACGCGCGGGCCGATCATCGTCGTCGGTAGCCAGGTCGACCTCCGCATCACCCTCAACAACGCCCTGGAACAGGCCGTGACCGTGCGCACCGAGGTCGTACCGTCGAATGGGCGCCTCGTTGTGGGCGACACACTCGAGACGACTATCCAGCCCAACTCCGCGCAGGCGGTGTCCGTGCCGTTGAGTGCTGCGGTCGGAAACGGTGACGTCGTTCTTCGGGTCACCCTGTTCACCCTGAACGGCACCCCCCTCGGCCAGCCCGCTCCCATCGACGTCACCGTGCGCGCCGACTGGGAAGGCGTCGGCGCGAGCATTTTTGCGATCCTGGTCGTGGGTTTCTTCGGATTCGGTATTTGGCGCAATATCATCAGCCGTCGCCGGGAACACTCCGCCGAGGCATCCGCTGGTGAAAATGCGGCGGGGCAGCTGACGGTGACCCCCGATGTCTGACACCCCGACCAGCACGGGCGGCAGCATCGGCCGGGCCAGCGCCTTCCTGGCCTCCGGCACGATCGTGTCGCGCCTTCTCGGCTTCGTCAAGCTCATCGTGCTGGCCGGCATGATCGGCCAGCTCGGCGATAGCGCCGATGCGTTCGCGCTGGCCAATCAGCTGCCCAACACCGTCTACGTCATCGTCGCCGGCGGAATCCTCACGGCTGTTCTGGTGCCGCAGATCGTGCGTGCCAGCCAGCACCGCGACGGCGGTACGGCCTACATCAACAAGCTCCTCACCCTTGCCCTGTCGATTCTCGCGGTGACGACGATCCTCGGCACGCTGTTCGCGCCGGCCATCACCGGATTCATTGGCATTAACCTGCCGGCCGACCAAAAGAACCTCGCCATCGCCTTCGCCTACTGGTGCCTGCCGCAAATGTTTTTTTATGGCCTGTACACGTTGCTCGGCGAGGTGCTCAACGCGCGCAGAATGTTCGGACCGTTCACCTGGGTTCCGGTGCTCAACAACGTCGTGGCGATCGCGGGCCTGTTGGTGTTCGGCGCCATGTACGGTGCCGATGCCGCCGGCAACCGAGCGGCCGGTGAATTCACCCCGGCCATGATCGCGGTCCTGGCCGGCAGCGCCACCCTCGGCGTGATCGTGCAGGCCGTGGTGTTGTTCTACTTCTGGAAGCGCATCGGCCTTCGCTATCGCCCCGACTTTCACTTTCGCGGCGTCGGCCTCGGAGCCGCCGGCAAAATGGCCACCTGGACCTTCGGCATGCTGCTGCTGACCACCATCGCCGGGATCGTCGAGACGCAGGTCGTTTCGCTCGCCACCGGTGAGGCGTCCATTGCGGTGCTCGCCACCGCCTGGCTCATCTTCATGTTGCCGCACTCGGTGATCACCGTCTCCGTCGCCACCGCCTATTTCACCCGCATGAGCGAGCATGCTGCGCTGGAAAAGTTCGATCTGGTCAGAACGGATGCGTCCTCCGCGATCCGAGGCACCACCCTGATCATCGTGCTCGCGACGGCCGTGATCGCCGTGTGCGCGTATCCGTTCGCCGCGGTATTCGTGGCACCGTTCGAACAGGTCCAGGGCATCGGAAACGTCATCATCGCCTTCATTCTCGGACTGATCGCATTCTGCATCCTGTTTGTGCTGCAGCGCACCTTCTACGCCCTCGGGGACACCCGTACGCCGTTCTTCTTCACTCTGTTCCAGGTGGTGCTGATTGTGCTCGGGGTCGCGGGCTGCGCGGGGCTGCCGGTGGAGTGGATCGCGGTCGGGATCGCCCTGGTCATCACCGTGTCCGGCGTGCTCCAGTGCCTGCTGGCCGCCGTACTGCTGCGGCGCCGCCTGGGCGGCATCGACGGCCGACGCATCGTGCGCAGCCTGGTGAAGTACCTCGCCGCGGCGATCATTCCGGTCGGCCTGGGAATCACACTGTTGTTCATTCTCGGCGGAAACGTCGAGGACGGTTTTGCCGTCGCGTCCCGACTGACCGCCATCCTCTCCATGCTCCTCATCGGGCTCGTCATGGCCGCGGCGTACTTCGGCCTGCTCCTGGTCATGCGCAGCGCCGAGCTGACGGCCTTTCTCGCGCCCCTGCAGCGACGCCTGGGCCGGTAAGGCCTTCGGTCCGGACACACGGCTCAGCGCTCCCGTGAGCGCCTCAGGATAGTCTTCCGCCAGCTGAACACCGCCTCCCAAGCTGGGAGGGCGTGGAATAGCATCCGATTAGGATGTGTTGTATCGAAATGTGAGGCGGGATATCGCCCGTCTCGCCCCCCCACTGCAAGGAGCGTGCGCGTGCGTCAGATCATCATCATCGGTTCAGGACCGGCCGGTTATACCGCGGCGATCTATGCTGCCAGAGCCAACCTCAAACCGCTTCTGATCGCCAGCTCCGTTGAGGCCGGCGGCGAATTGATGAACACGACCGATGTTGAAAACTTCCCGGGTTTCCCGGAGGGCGTGCAGGGCCCCGATTTGATGACCAAGATGCAGGAACAGGCCGAACGGTTCGGCACCGAGGTCGTCTACGACGACGTCGAGTCGGTCGACCTGTCCGGCCCGATCAAGACGGTCACCCTCGGCAATGGCGATGTTGAACAGGCGCTCACGGTCATTTTCGCTACCGGTTCCGCCTACCGCAAGCTCGGCCTCAGCGACGAAGAGCGTCTGTCCGGCCGCGGCGTCTCCTGGTGTGCCACCTGCGACGGCTTCTTCTTCAAGGGCAAGGAAATCGCCGTCATCGGCGGCGGCGACTCGGCCATGGAAGAAGCAACGTTCCTGACCCGGTTCGCCTCCAAGGTGCACGTCATCCACCGCAAGGGCGAGTTGCGCGCCTCCAAGATCATGCAGGAGCGTGCCTTCGCCAACGACAAGATCGAGTTCATCTGGAACTCCGAAGTCGTCGGCATCACGGGTGCAGAGGCCGTCGATGGCCTGACCCTGCGCGATACCGTCTCCGGTACCGAGACCAGCCTCCCGGTCGGCGGCGTGTTCGTGGCGATCGGCAACGACCCGCGCACCCACCTCGTGCACAAGCAGCTTGACCTCACCCCCGAGGGCACCATCGCCGTCGCAGGCCGGTCGTCACTGACCAGCCAGCCGGGCGTGTTCGCGGCCGGTGATGTCATCGACTCCAGCTACCGGCAGGCCATCACCGCAGCCGGCTCCGGCTGCGCGGCCGCTCTCGATGCCGAGCACTACCTCAGCACACTTTCCCAGAACCTGCTGGCCTCGGCCAGCGAACCCGAGCTCGTTTAATTTACCCAAGAAGGAGATACACATGACTGCACGCGCTGTAACAGAGGCCAACTTCGACCAGGAAGTCATTAACAACGAGAAGACCGTGCTGGTGGACTTCTGGGCCGAGTGGTGTGGCCCCTGCCGCGCCGTCAGCCCGATCCTCGACCAGATCGCGGCCGAGAACTCGGACAAGATCGACATCGTCAAGCTCAACGTCGACGAGCACCCGGCCCTGGCCGCCAAGTACCAGATCACCTCCATCCCCGCGATGAAGGTCTTCCAGAAGGGCGAGGTGGTCAAGACCGTCATCGGCGCCAAGCCGAAGCCACAGCTGGAGAAGGACCTGGCCGATTACCTGGTCTAACTGATCCATTGCACTACCCGACCCGCCCGGTTTCGACCGGGCGGGTTTTTTTGTGCCCGGTGCCACCCCATACGATGAAGTGAACAGCAGAACGGATGTGACGTGACAAATCAGGGTTCCACTGACGTCAGCGCTGTGCAGTCAAGGACTGTACAGGCCGGAAACAACCTCGACCCGTGGTACCACCACTACGCCGAACGAGCCGCGGGCCTGAAGGCCTCCGAAGTCCGCGCTCTCTTCGCCGTGGCCTCCCGCCCCGAAGTGGTGTCGTTGGCCGGCGGCATGCCGTACGTTGCGGCACTGCCCGAGGACCTCGTCATCAACGCCATGGACCGGGTCATGCGCGAGAAGGGTGCCACAGCCTTACAATATGGCTCTGGTCAGGGAATTCCCTTACTGCGCGAGCAGATTCTCGACGTCATGGCGCTCGAAGGAATCAAGGCCAACGCCGATGATATCGTCGTGACAACCGGCTCCCAGCACGCCCTCGAACTGGTCAGCAAACTATTTCTCGACCCCGGCGATGTCGTCATCTCCGAGGGCCCGAGCTACGTCACCGCCATGGTGATCTTCAAGTCTTACCAGGCCGAGGTCGACCACGTTCCGATGGACGAAAACGGCCTCATCCCGGCCGCGCTGATCGAACACATCGCTGCCCTCAAGGCTGCCGGGCGCACGATCAAGTTTTTGTACACGATCCCAAGCTTTCACAACCCGGCCGGAGTCACCCTCAGCTGGGAACGCCGTCTGGAAATTCTCGAGATCTGTCGGTCGAACAACATCCTGGTCCTCGAGGACAATCCATACGGCCTGCTCTATTTCGACAAACCAGCCCCGGATGCGATCCGCTCGCTCGAGCGCGACGGCGTCGTCTACCTGGGTACCTTCTCGAAAACCCTCGCCCCGGGCTTCCGGGTCGGCTGGGCGCTCGCCCCACACGCGATCCGCGAGAAACTCGTGCTCGCCAACGAAGCCGCCGTGCTCTCTCCCAGCTCGTTCACGCAGATGGTCATCTCGGAATACCTCTCCACGGCCGATTGGAAGGGACAGATCAACACCTTCCGCGGCGTGTACCACGAGCGCAAGAACGCCATGCTCTCGGCGCTCGACGAGTACCTTCCCGACCTCACCTGGACCGACCCCACCGGCGGCTTCTACGTCTGGGTCACCCTGCCCGAACAGCTCGATTCGAAAGCCATGCTGCCCCGCGCGGTGAAGGAACTCGTGGCCTACACGCCCGGAACAGCCTTCTACGGCAACGGTGATGGTCGCCAGAACATGCGGCTTGCCTTCTGTTATCCCACGCCGGACAACATTCGGGTGGGTATCCGTCGTCTCGCCACGGTGATTCGCGGCGAACTCGACCTGCTCGACACTTTCGCCGGAACGGGCGCGCTCGGCGCAGCACCCGACCGGCCCGGAGCCAGGAATCAGCGCTTCGCTGGCCCGCCGGCCAATATCTCCTAAATTCGCCACCTTACCCGTATTCACCTAGGAAAAGTCCTGATCATGAGCGAATTCATCCCCCTGAACATCACCATCCTGGCCGGTGGCATCTCGCACGAGCGCGACGTTTCGCTCCGCTCGGGCCGGAGGGTAGCGGATGCCCTCACCGACGAAGGTCACACGGTGACGGTGCTCGACCCCGGTGCCAACCTGCTCACGACCCTCACCGAACAAGCTCCCGACCTCATCTGGCCTACCCTGCATGGCGCCACCGGCGAGGATGGCGCCCTGCTCTCCCTGCTCGAAACAACCGGGATCCCTTTTCTCGGCTCCCGCGGCCCGGCCGCAGCCCTCGCCTGGAACAAGACCACCGCCAAAGAACTCGTGCTGCGCGCCGGCTTTGCCACTCCCCCGGCCATAGCGCTCTCGACCGAGACCTTTCGGGATCTCGGCGCCACGAGCGTTCTCGAGCATCTGGTCAGCGCGATCGGCCTGCCCCTGGTCGTGAAACCAGCACAGGGCGGCTCCTCGCAGGGCGTCACGATCGTGCGCACGCCCGCAGATCTGCCCCGCGCCATGGTCGACGCGTACACCTACGCCGATACCGCCCTGGTCGAGGCATACGTGGACGGCACCGAGGTCACCGTGGCTGTGATCGAGTCCGGCGACGGCCCCACCGCACTGCCCATCGTGGAAATCGTGCCCGTCGACGGCGTTTACAGCTTTGAGGCACGCTACAACGCAGGCGAAACGGACTTCTATACCCCCGCTCGCCTCGCCGACGCGGTCTCGGCAGCCGTCTCCGACACCGCAGTGGCAATTCACACCCTGCTCGGCCTGCGCCACCTGAGCCGAGTCGACCTCATCGTCGACGCAGCGGGCACCCCCTGGTTCCTCGAGGCCAATGTTTTCCCCGGTCTGACCGAGACATCTCTGGTGCCCCAAGCCATCGAGGCCGCCAAGCAGACCCTTGGCGCCACCTACTCGACCCTGGCCACCCACGCCCGGGCCTCCCAATAACCTCTCTCTTTTGGGTTTCACGTGAAACATCGCGGCAGCACCTTCCCCAGATCATTTAGCTGAGGGCGATGGCGGTCTCGGAAGGCTCGACCGACGGGTTGGGCATTCGTGTACCTTCAGTCTGCCCAGCCTGCGGGACCAAGGCCACGCTCCCGTGCAACCACCGTTGATCGAGCTTACCGAGATCGCCAGGCAGCAGCCTGACCGCACCTACCGAATTCCGGGACACACACCCACGCGACACGAGCGGCATCGGGCATGTTTCACGTGAAACTCCATTGACCACCTTGGCGCAGGTTCAGTCACCGAAAGTGCAGTCGGAATCAGGTCATGCGCGGGGTGCGAGTCTTCGGTGTTTGCGGCAAGTCACCGCACGCTTTTCGCGAAGACTCCCCGCAGGGGCTGAATGTTTCAGCTGAGGAGCTCGTTAACCTACACCCCAGACCAGAACGACTTTCATCGCAAAATACCTTTGCACAGGCAGTACGTGGCGTGGCGTGGCGTGGCAGTGTTTCACGTGAAACACCCCAACGGGATTCCCGCAAACACCTCGCGCGGTGGCGATGGCGGCAAAACCGACCAACGGAATGGGTACGTTTCACGTGAAACGTAGGCACGAGCTAGCTGGCGCTGAAGCCAGGCTCTCCCAAAACGGTCAGAATGCGATTTAGATCACCGATTGTCGCGAAATCTACTGTGATCTGGCCTTTTCGTGCGCCCAGATTGATCTTGACCCGGGTGTCGAGACGATCTCCGAGGTGTTCGGCGATCTCATCGAGGTGTCCCTGGCGCCGTCCAGGCAACGCCTTCACAACAACTTTCTTGGGACCAGCGGACGCTGCTGCCTCCGCCGCACGAACCGAAAGGTCCTCTTCGACAATCTTGTCGGCCAGGCGCAGCATGCCGGCCGGGTCCCCGACCGACAGAATGGCGCGAGCGTGACCCGCCGATAGCACCCCCGCTGCGACACGCAACTGAACCGGTTCCGGTAGTTTGAGCAGTCGCAAAGTGTTGGTGATCTGCGGACGCGAGCGCCCGATCCGGCTCGCCAGTTCTTCCTGGGTAATGCCAAAATCCGCGAGCAACTGCTGATAAGCGGATGCTTCCTCGAGCGGATTCAGCTGCGCACGGTGCAGGTTCTCCAGGAGTGCGTCGCGCAGCATGTCCACGTCGGCAGTGTCGCGAACGACGGCCGGGATAATGTCCAGCCCAACTTCCTTGGTGGCGCGCAACCGGCGCTCACCCATGACGAGTTCATACTTGCCGGGCTCGTCGGGCAACGGGCGCACCACAATGGGCTGCAGCACCCCGACTTCGCGAATACTGTGCACGAGTTCGGCGAGGTCATCCTCATCGAATATGGTGCGCGGCTGGGCCCGGTTCGGAACGATATCCTGCGGGTTGAGGTGCGCGAGGCGCGCTCCAGGCACGGGAACCAGCGCGGGGGAGGCATCCGCTTCAACGGTCACGGCGCGGGGAAAGAAGACGTCGACCGGGCGCGGAGCCGAAGCGTCATCCTGCACCGGAATGAGTGCACCAATACCGCGGCCAAGCCCGGTTCTCTTTGCCATCAGTATTGCTCTCTCTTGTGGGGCTTTTCGTTCGATTGGGGCTGATCTGCGGTTCTCGGTGCCCCCCGATGGGCCATTTCTGCTGCTGCTTCGAGATAGGAGAGCGATCCTGCCGAGTTCAGGTCGTAGCTGACGACGCTCTGACCGTAGCTCGGGGCCTCAGAAACCCGCACAGAGCGCGGAATTGCCGTATTAAGGACCTCTTTGGGGAAGTGATCGCGCACTTCCTTGGCTACCTGGGTCGCCAGATTGGTACGGCTGTCGTACATGGTCAGGAGAATCGTCGACACGACCAGATCCGGGTTGAGGTGTTTCTCGATCAGCTGGATGTTTTTGAGCAGCTGGCTCAGCCCCTCGAGCGCGTAGTACTCACACTGAATGGGAATGAGCACTTCTCGCGCCGCGACAAACGCATTGATCGTCAGCAGTCCCAGGGACGGCGGGCAGTCAATGAAGACATAGTCGTACGGCTCGGTCATTTCGGCGAGGTAGAGGTCGAGAGCACGACGCAGGCGCTGTTCGCGCGCAACCAGGGAGACCAGTTCAATCTCGGCACCGGCCAGGTGAATCGTGGCCGGAACGCAGAACAGAGCACCGAATTCGGGGCTCTTCTGCACGACCTCGATCATGGGCATGTCGTTAATGATGACGTCGTAAACGCTGGGCGTTTCGGCTCGGTGCTCAACACCAAGGGCGGTTGAAGCATTTCCCTGCGGGTCGAGATCGATGACCAACACCCGGGCTCCCTGACGCGCGAGGGCCGCGGCAAGGTTGACAGCGGTCGTGGTCTTGCCAACCCCGCCCTTCTGATTGGAGATGGTCAGGACCCGGGTTTTCTCGGGCTTGGGCAGTTCGCCGGCAGCAATGACCTGGCGCCGGCGGGTCAGCTCAGCAATTTCGCGGGCGAGTGGCGGTGCAGCGTCGATCCCGGCCGCCTTGGCAGCGCGCTGATCTTCAGCAGGATGTTTCACGTGAAACCTTTACGTTCGACGGTTGATGAGCCACCCGAAAGGGACCCCCGAACACCAATTCTTTCGGCATTCGGGACTAGTCCACTGTAGCCCGGATGACCCGGGTTACCTCCGGCAGCACGCCAGCACCGAGGGTAATGACCTCGACATCGCGCAGGCCGTACTTGCGAATGGCCTTCGCTGCGGCCTCAATTTCGCGCTGGGCGCCCTCGCCCTTCATGAGGATGAGCTCCCCGCCTGAGCGAACCAGGGGAGCGGTCAATGGGATCAGCTTACCGAGAGCGCTCACGGCTCGTGCCGTGACCTGGTCAAGCGGATGCTTCAGGCGCGCTTCCTCCGCGCGCGCACGCACTACAGTGACATTCTTCAAGCCGAGCACCGCCACCTGGTCGTTCAGCCAGGCGACTCGCCGTTCCATCGGTTCGATCAGAACGAAGTTCACGTCGGGGCGAGCGATGGCCAGAACGAGGCCGGGGAGGCCGGACCCGGAGCCCACGTCGCCCACGAGGCCGGGGCGCAGCAAGGGTGCTACGATCGCGCAATTAAGAATGTGACGCGACCACAACCGGGGGAGTTCCAGCGGGCCGATCAAGCCCAAGATTTCGCCCTGATCAGCCAAATTACCCGTAAAGGCTCGGATCAGGTCGAGTTGGGCTCCGAACAATTTCGCAGCCTCCGCCGGTTCCTTCTCGAGTTCAAAGAGCTCAGGATCGGAAGTTGCCGGTGTGAGGGGTTCGGGCACGCGCGGTCCCGGTGTGGCTGACTCCGACATAACGGCCGGAAACTACGCTGCGGTAATGACGGTATGGCGATCGCGGCCCTCGCCGGACGACTCGGATCGGTATCCGCTCGCCGACACGATGTCGTGCACGAGTTTGCGCTCGTAAGAGGACATGGCCGGCAGGTCGGCCTCGGTCGCGCCGGCTTCGATGCGGGCAATGGCACGGGCAACGAGCGCCGCCAGCTCAGCTTCACGAGCCTCGCGAGATCCGCCGATGTCGAGAATGAGACGGGAGAATGATCCCGTCTTGTTCTGCACCGCGAGGCGGGTCAGCTCCTGCAGCGCGTTGACTGTTTCTGGCTTGGACAACACCCGCAGGTTGTCCGCGTCGGATGCCTTGACCGAGAGGTAGGCCCGACCATTCCGAGCATCAATGTCGATGTCTCCATCGAGGTCGCAGATATCAAGGAATTCCTCGATATAGTCCGCAGCGATGTCGCCCTCACGTTCGAGTTGATCGGTCGTGAGGGGAGTCTCGATGCTCGCGACGGAACCCGTTTCTGGAACGTCGAGGGACGGATCCGTTGCAGCAATACCACTGGGGAGCGCCGCGCTGTCGCCTTCGACAGCAGCGTACGCCGTGATATCGACCTCAGCGCTGTTGACCTCGGTCAGGTCGATCTTTTCCGTCACGGTGATCTCCACTACTTTTTCGGGCCGGTTTGCTTCTTAGCGCGGGCCTTGCCGACCGGCTGCTGACGCTGTACCGGCTTGGCAGGCTCCTCAACCACAATGATGTCACCATCGGTCGCGATGAGCTTGCCCTTGCGGGCCATGCGCTCTTCGCGAGCCTTGGCGGCCTCACTGCCGGGCGTCGGCATGTTTCGGATCACCAGGAACTGCTGAATCATGGTCCAGAAGTTGGAGGTGAGCCAGTAGAACATGACGCCGAGCGGGAACGCGACACCGGAGAAGGCGAAGACGAGAGGGAGCAGGTAGAGCATGATGCGCTGCTGCTTGAACATGGGGCTCGCCTTGGTTTCCGGCGACATGTTCTTGGAGACGATCTGCAGCTGGGTGATGAACTGCGACGCGGTCATCAGCACGACCATGGTGGCCGCGATGATCATGACGGTGCCGTTGAAGGGGTCACCCGCCGTCCACAGCGACCACTGGGAGGCGAATGTGTCGTGCAGGGGTGCATTTCCAAAGAGAGTGGCATTGCCGAAGCTCTCGGCGAGGCTCTGATTGAGCGGTCCAACGCCGGCCTTGGCACGCTGGGCGTCGTTGAGCACCGAGAACAGTGCGAAGAAGATTGGCATCTGCAGCAACAGCGGCAGGCAGGAGCTCAGCGGGTTGGTACCCGTCTTCTTGTACATGGCCATGGTCTCGCGGGACATTGCCTCACGCGAGAACTGGTCCTTCTTGCCCTTGTACTTGTCCTGGATCTTCTTCAGTTGTGGGGCGACCTCGAGCATCTTGCGCTGGCTCTTGATCTGCCGCACGAAAATGGGGATGAGGGCGGCACGCACCACCAGAACGAGGCCGACGATGGACAGCACCCACGTGAAACCGTCGTCGTAGCCCAGTCCCGCGATTCCGATCTGGGAAAACAGCCAGTGGAAGGCTACGAGCAGCAGCTCGACCACCCATTTCAGAGGCCAGAGGATCGTACCTATGAGGTCCATACTGTGGGTTAGCCCTTTCCGTGGCTGGGTGCAACGACAAAACCGAACGACGTCAAACGAAAGCGACGCGTGCTTTTGAGAGGTACATCATCGATGCCGCCTCCAGACCACGGATGACAATGGCCCAGTCTCCGTGCAGCGAGGACGCTTCCCCACGCTAGTCCGTGTTCCTGAACGGCCCCCAGTGCGTAGGCCGAGCAAGACGGGTAAAACCGGCACACATCCCCGTAGAGGGGAGAAATCACGGCGCGATACACGCGAAGAATCAGCACACCCACATTGCGCGGAAGCAGAATAATCGTCGCGAGTACGGGGTTCATCGGCCCGGGCTGCTTTTTCGCATTGGGACGGGGCGAGACAGGGAACGTTGAACCTCGTCGTGCAGCGTCTGCCACGCGGCATCGCGCGCCGTCGGCAAAGCGCGGATGACGACATCCGTTCCCGGCGTCACCGCGGGGAGCAGCTCGAACGTGACCGCCTTGAGGCGGCGGCGAACGAGATTGCGCCTCACGGCGTCACCCACATTCTTAGCAACGATGAATCCGAAGCGAACCGGGTCGACAGCATCCGTTTGAGCGGATCCGGGTCGAGCGTCACTTTTGCGTATGTACAAAACGGTGTGCGCACCAACGATCCGCACACCGCGCCGAACGACGCCCTGGTAATCACTGCCGCTCGTGATGCGATTTACGTGAGCGAGCACGAGAACCTGGCGACCACGAGAACTTACGCGGAGAGTTCGGTGCGACCCTTGCGACGGCGAGCACCGAGAATGGCGCGGCCCGCACGGGTGCGCATGCGCAGGCGGAAGCCGTGCACCTTGGCGCGACGGCGGTTGTTCGGCTGGAAGGTTCTCTTGCTCATAGTTCAATCTCCACGTATTTGAATCACCGCTGGCCAATTTCCCCTCGGCCAGAACAGCGGCGCGCACAGAAGTTGGAAGCCCGCGGGATGGGGTCAACTGATTAAAACTACGGCCTCGGTAACGTCTGGTCAAACTCAGCGCCCGAATCGAGTGATTCTCCACAATAATGACACCAACGCAGAAACCGAACGGTCGGGCGCAGGAACTGCAAAATTAGCCTCCACGACCGGGATTGACTACCGTAAAGACAAGTTATCCACAGGCTGGTGCTCTAAACCTGAGAATTCGACCGGTTTTATACACAAGCGGTGGATAACTTTGATCCAGTCCTGACGAACGTACCGGTACCACCCGAACGAAGGCGCGCCGGCCGTCACAGTTGAACAGAGTTATCCCGAACCACACAGATTGTAGGAACCATGGCAGACGTTGAAGCGCCGATAGCCGAAACCTGGCGGTCCGTTCTGACCTCCCTGGAGTCCGACGCCACGATTACGCCCATGCTCTACGGCTTTCTCAGTCTGGTCGAGCCGAAAGGTATCGCCGCTGGCACCTTCTATCTTGAGGTACCCAACGAGTTCACGGCCAGCATGCTCAATCAGCGGATGCGGGTTCCCCTGCTCACCGCAATGGGTCAGCTCGACGAGGCCACCGCGGTGTCGACGTTCTACGTCGTCGTGAATCCCGAACTCGAGCAGGAGTCGTTGCGCCCGGTTCAGCAGACAATGACCCCGCCCGACGTTATTACGCCGGCACCGCCGCAATCGGTCTTCGAGAGTGCCGCGCCAGCGGGGCCGCACGAGACGCGACTCAACCCCAAATACAGTTTTGACAACTTCGTCATCGGGCAATCCAACCGCTTCGCTCACGCGGCCGCTGTTGCGGTGGCCGAAGCGCCGGCCAAGGCCTACAACCCGCTCTTCATCTACGGATCGTCCGGGCTGGGCAAGACCCACCTTTTGCACGCGATCGGTCACTACGCCATGAGCCTGTATCCGGGCATCCGGGTACGTTATGTCAGTTCCGAAGAGTTCACCAACGATTTCATCAATTCCATCGCCAACAACCGTGGCTCAGCTTTTCAGGCTCGGTACCGCAATATCGACATTTTGATGATTGACGACATCCAATTTCTGCAGAACAAGGCGGAGACCCAGGAAGCCTTCTTCCATACTTTCAACACCCTGCACGACCACAACAAGCAGGTGGTCATCACGAGTGACCTGCCGCCGAAACACCTCACCGGTTTTGAAGACCGAATGCGCAGCCGCTTCGAGTGGGGTTTGATAACGGATGTCCAGGCTCCCGACCTCGAGACCCGCATCGCCATTCTGCGCAAAAAGGCCCAGAGCGAGAAGCTGCAGGTGCCCCACGACATTCTGGAGTTCATGGCGTCGAAGGTTTCGTCCAACATTCGCGAACTGGAGGGAACACTGATTCGGGTCACTGCCTTCGCAAGTCTGAACAAGACTCCGGTCGATATGGACCTCGTTCAAACGGTGTTGAAGGACCTCATTACATTGGACGAAGACAACGTCATTGCTCCGGTCGACATCATCACCAACACGGCTAATTATTTCAAGCTCTCGGTCGATGACCTGTACGGGTCGAGTCGCTCGCAGGCCATCGCCACGGCCCGCCAAATCGCCATGTATCTGTGTCGTGAGCTCACGAATCTGTCGCTGCCCAAGATTGGGCAGCTGTTCGGCAATCGGGACCATACGACAGTGATGTACGCCAATAAGAAGATCAGTGAGCTCATGAAGGAGCGACGGTCGATTTACAATCAGGTCACTGAACTGACCAATCGCATCAAGCAGGATCACCGGTACAAGTAAGCGCCAACGGTAAAATTTTCAGCCCCTCACGGCAAGCTCAACTGAGTTTGACCCGGAGGGGCTGAATTTTTTTTAGTTTTCACACCTGTGGATAACCCTGTGGAATTAACTCACACAACCGGTCGTCGCCTGTAGAAACTCGGGGCTTCCCTGTAGAAACTTGTAATTACCAAGAGTTGCGCTTGCGCAAACGAATGACAAACTTCCACAGGTCGCCCACAAGTTACAAACGTGTAGTTCTCAGTGCCTCAGCCGTTTTCACAGAGTTATCCACAGTTTCCACAACGGTTAAGAAGATTAACAAAAATTCTTTAACCAGATCTAGCCGACAACCTTGACTGCCGAAGCCACCGATGGGCCCCGGTACCGAACCGGACGGTGAAGCCAGCTAGCATTGAGGCCCACCCATCCGCTTTCGCAACGCTAAGGAATGACATCGTGAGATTTCAGGCAAATCGGGATGTCTTCAGCGAAGCAGTTTCCTTCGCCGTAAAACTTCTACCCCAGCGAACGACCCTGCCAATCCTCAGCGGTGTGCTCATCGAAGCCACAGCAACGGGCCTGATCCTCTCGTCCTTCGACTACGAAGTCTCCGCCCAGACCGAGATCATCGCCGAAGTTGAAGAAACCGGCAAAATACTCGTCTCCGGACGTCTTCTGGCCGAAATCGCCAGCCGCCTGCCCAACGCGCCAGTACGTTTTTCCACGGAAAATTCCCGGATCAAGGTCAGTTGTGGTTCGGCGAGCTTCACCCTGCTGTCTATGCCGGTTGAGGAATACCCCAGCATTCCGCAGGTGAGCACCCAGTCCGGTCTGGTGCCCGCCGAAGAATTTGCCGCCGCAGTAGCCCAGGTGGCCGTCGCCGCTTCCCGTGATGATGTCACGCCCGTCATCACGGGCGTGCAGCTGGAAATAACCGAAAACAGCCTGAGCCTCGTTGCCACCGACCGTTACCGTGTGGCCGTTCGCGAAATCGACTGGGACCACGGAAGCAACACCACCGAGGGAACGATTACTGCCCTGGTGCCGGCGCGAACCCTGCAGGAAGTCGGCAAGACCTTCGGCCACAGCGGAACCATTTCGGTGTCGATAACCAACAATGACGACCGCGAACTGATCGCCTTCACCGCCAACAAGAAAACCGTCACATCACTGCTGATCAAAGGCAACTTTCCTCCGGTGCGTCGGTTGTTCCCCGAAACGGTCGACAACTACGCGGTCATGAACACAGCCGACCTGATCGAGGCAACGCGTCGCGTGCAGCTCGTGCTTGAGCGTGAAGCAGCCCTGCGTTTCACCTTCGCCGCTGACGGAGTCACCCTGGAAGCGGTCGGTTCAGAACAGGCCCAGGCCTCGGAGACCATCGACGCGATTCTCTCCGGTACCGAGACGATCGTGTCGCTCAAGCCGCAGTTCCTCCTCGACGGACTCAGCGCAGTGCACTCGGAATTCGTGCGCATCTCATTCACGAAGACGGAAAACCCGAATAAGCCCGGTCCCGTTCTGATTACCAGCCAGACGTCGCGCGAGCAGGCCGGAGCGGACAGCTACAAGTATCTGCTCCAGCCCAACCTGCTGCTGCGTTAACGACGGTGCGGGTCACCCACCTTTCGCTCACCGACTTTCGCAACTACGCGACGGCCGAGGTGTCATTCAACGCCGGGCCTAACCTCATCGTCGGACGCAATGGTCAGGG
Source organism: Cryobacterium sp. Hh11 (assembly GCF_004404045.1). NCBI lineage: Bacteria > Bacillati > Actinomycetota > Actinomycetes > Micrococcales > Microbacteriaceae > Cryobacterium > Cryobacterium sp. Hh11. Next base: position 228,842 of record NZ_SOHF01000007.1, read on the forward strand.
AAAAACGAACCTGGTCGAAGCCCTCGGTTTTCTCAGTACGCTCGGCTCGCATCGGGTCTCGACCGATAAGGCCATGATTCGGGCCGGGCAGGACGCCGGAATCATTCGGGCGCGACTCGAGTACAACGGTCGTGACATCTTGGCCGAGGTACAGCTCAACCGCACCGGACAAAATCGAGCGCAGGTCAATCGCTCGGTGATCAAGACCCGTGACCTGCCCCGCTATTTCTCCAGTGTCGTGTTCGCCCCGGAGGACCTGGCGCTCGTGCGCGGAGATCCCTCTGGTCGGCGTAAGTTTCTCGATCAACTTTTGGTGCTGCGGACCCCGCGGCTGGCCGCGGTTCTCAGCGATTACGACCGCGTGCTCAAGCAGCGCAATACCCTGCTCAAGTCGGCGCGCTCTTCCGGTCTCCGCGGAAATCAGCTGTCCACCCTCGATATCTGGGACGAACGACTCGTCGAGTTCGGATCAGAAATTATCGACGAGCGGGCCAAACTCGTGCATCTGCTCGGAGATCCTTTGCGCGCGGCCTATCGGGCCGTTGTGAATGAAGACCATGGGCCTTCCTTGGTGGCAAATTTGAGCATTCTTGGCGCCGATGAAGACGTCGACGGGGTTGCGCTCGGCGGCAGCGGCTCGGCGGCCGGACCGGGTTCGGTGGAATCCTCCACCACTGAGATCTTTCGTACCGCCATGGTGGGACTACGCAAACGTGAACTCGAACGCGGTATAACCCTCGCTGGCCCGCACCGGGATGACCTCGTCTTCATGCTCAACGAGCTGCCGGCCAAGGGCTACGCGAGTCATGGGGAATCGTGGTCTTTCGCGCTGTCGCTGAAATTGGCATCCGCTCAGCTATTACGCCAGGATTCAGCGAGCGGGGATCCAGTGCTGATTCTCGACGACGTATTCGCAGAACTGGATTTGGACCGCCGAGCCCGACTGGCCGCGGCGATCGGGTCTTTTGAGCAGGTTCTGATCACGGCCGCCGTACTGGAAGACGTTCCCCAGTCGCTGGTGGCGCACACCATCCACATTCACGCCGGCGCGGTCATCGATGGCTGACCAGAATGTTCCACGTGAAACGCCAGAGGGCAGTGATTCACTGGAATCCAATGCCAGTGAAGCCAGCCAGGTTTACCTACGATTCAAGAGTATCTTCGGCGATCCGAACGCACGCCGTACCCGCGGACGCAAGCGCATCGCCCCGGCCGCCGGCTCGAGTGTGCCCTTTGGAATTGGACGCGATCCGCGTGGCCTCGGCGACACCATCAACTCGCTCACCATGCAACTCGGCTGGAATTCACCACTGGCTCAATCGGAACTGCTTGCTTCCTGGATACTGCTGGCCGGTGAAGAAACCGCCAACCATTCCACACCGGCGGGCATCGATGACGGCGTACTCACGGTTCACTGCGAGTCGACTGCCTGGGCGACACAGCTACGTCTGATGCGGAACGTCATCATGGAACACATCGCGACCCGCTACCCAGATGCCGGCATCCAATCGATTCGTTTCCAGGGGCCCAACGCCCCATCCTGGAAAAAGGGTCCCAGATCAATTCCAGGGCGTGGTCCACGCGATACCTACGGGTGATCCAGCAAATAAGGTCACCCCCTTGAACAAAAGGCGTCAAACGGCGATTGTGGCCGCTTGGTCTCGCCTCATTTGGTAGACTGAATGGTCGCCCGTGCGATGGTCAGGAGCCTATTTTCAGATGACAGTTGAACCGACGCCCGAACGCACGTCCCCAGATATATCCCCAATAGTGGCGGAGCGGGAGCCGGAGCACGAATACGGTGCAGACGATATCCAGGTCCTCGAGGGGCTGGAAGCCGTTCGAAAGCGGCCCGGCATGTATATCGGATCCACCGGACCGCGCGGACTGCACCACCTGGTCTACGAGATCGTTGACAACTCCGTCGACGAAGCCCTGGCGGGGCACTGCGACACGATTGATATTCGCATTCTGGCCGACGGCGCTATTCGCGTCGAAGACAACGGTCGCGGAATCCCCGTCGACATTCACAAGGCAGAGGGCCGTTCGACCGTTGAGGTCGTCCTGACGGTGCTGCACGCCGGTGGAAAGTTCGGCGGCGGCGGGTATTCCGTTTCCGGTGGACTGCACGGAGTCGGTAGCTCCGTGGTGAACGCCCTGTCGAGCCGCCTCGAGGTCGAGGTTCGTCGCCAGGGATTCATTTGGCGCCAGAGTTTCGCCAACGGTGTCCCCAACGCTCCCCTGGAACGGGGCGAAGCGAACGACGAAACCGGCACCACCATTACCTTCTGGCCGAGCGCTGAGACCTTCGAGACGATCGATTTCGATTACGAAACGTTGCGCGCTCGTTTTCAGCAGATGGGTTTTTTGAACAAGGGCCTGCGTCTCACCCTCACCGACGAGCGTGAAGCCCACCGCACTGACGACGGCACGGTCGTCACTAACACCTTCAAGTACGATCAGGGACTCGTCGACTACGTCGAGTACCTCAACCGTGCAAAAAAGGCTGACCTCGTCAACGAAGAGATCATCTCGTTCGAGTGGGAAGACCACGAACGCAAGATGGCGCTGGAAGTGGCCATGCAATGGACCACGGCCTACACCGAGAGCGTGCACACCTACGCGAATACGATCAACACCCACGAGGGCGGCACCCACGAAGAGGGTTTCCGCGCCGCGCTGACCACACTCGTGAACAAGTACGCCCGCGAAAAGGGCATCCTGAAAGACAAGGATGACAACCTCACCGGCGATGACGTGCGTGAAGGACTGACCGCGGTTGTGTCGATCAAGCTCGCCGAACCGCAGTTCGAAGGCCAGACCAAGACCAAACTCGGCAACACCGAGGCGAAGTCGTTCGTACAAAAGGTCGCCAACGATCAGCTCACCGACTGGTTCAACCGCAACCCGAACCCGGCCCGCGAAATTATTCGTAAGTCCTTGCAGGCATCGAACGCTCGTATGGCGGCCCGCAAAGCTCGGGAAACCGCCCGTCGCAAGGGACTGCTCGAGGGCGGCGGCATGCCGGGCAAGCTCAAGGATTGCCAGAGCAAGGACCCCTCCTTGTCCGAGATCTTCATCGTCGAGGGCGACTCGGCCGGCGGCTCCGCCGTTCAGGGGCGCAACCCGGAGTTTCAGGCGATCTTGCCTCTGCGCGGCAAGATCCTCAACGTCGAAAAGGCTCGCCTCGACCGTGCCCTCGGTAACGCAGAGGTTCAGGCCATGATCACGGCCTTCGGTGCTGGGATGGGCGAAGAATTCAACCCGGACAAGGTTCGGTACCACAAGATCGTGTTAATGGCCGACGCCGATGTCGACGGCCAGCACATCACGACCCTGCTGCTGACACTGCTGTTCCGATACATGCGTCCGCTGATCGACCTCGGCTACGTCTATCTGGCCCAGCCGCCGCTGTACCGGCTCAAGTGGGCCAATTCGCCGCACGAATACGTGTACTCCGATGCCGAGCGCGACGCCCTCCTCGCCGATGGCGCGGCCTCGGGCAAGCGGATCCCGAAGGACAACGGCATTCAGCGCTACAAGGGCCTCGGCGAGATGGACTACAAGGAGCTGTGGGAAACCACGATGGCCCCCGAATCCCGCACCCTGCTGCAGGTCACCCTGGATGACGCGGCATCCGCCGACGAAATATTCTCCACCCTGATGGGTGAAGACGTCGAATCCCGACGCAACTTCATCCAGAAAAACGCGAAGGACGTGCGTTTCCTTGACATCTGATGACACCACGAGCAACTCCGACTCGAATACGCCCGAAGTAGTGACCCCTGAACTTAGTGCAGCGAACGCGGCTGCGGCTGCGGCCCACCTCGTGCAGCACGGCAAGATCGACCAGGTCGACCTGCAGCTGGAAATGCAGCGCTCCTACCTCGACTACGCGATGAGCGTCATCGTCGGGCGTGCGCTGCCTGACGTGCGCGACGGTATGAAGCCGGTGCACCGTCGCGTGATCTACGCCATGTTCGACGGCGGCTACCGCCCGGACAAGGCGTTCTCCAAGTGCGCGCGCGTCGTCGGTGACGTGATGGGACAGTTCCACCCGCACGGTGACTCGTCGATCTACGACGCGCTCGTGCGTCTGGTTCAGCCGTGGAGTCTGCGGTATCCGCTCGCCCTCGGCCAGGGAAACTTCGGTTCCCCCGGCAATGACGGCGCAGCAGCCCCGCGGTACACCGAAACCAAGATGGCGCCGCTCGCCCTCGAAATGGTGCGGGACATCGACGAAGACACCGTCGATTTTCAGGACAACTACGATGGCCGCACGCTCGAGCCGACCGTGCTGCCGGCCCGCTTTCCGAACCTGCTGGTCAACGGCTCGGTCGGAATCGCCGTCGGTATGGCCACCAACATTCCGCCGCACAACCTGCGCGAGGTAGCCGCCGGCGCCCAGTGGTACCTGGACAACCCCGACGCCACCCGCGACGAGCTGCTCGAAGCGCTGATTTCGCGCATCAAGGGACCTGATTTTCCTACCGGCGCTCAAATTCTGGGCACCAAGGGTATTCAGGACGCCTACCGCACCGGGCGTGGTTCGATCACGATGCGTGCCGTGGTCAGCATCGAAGAGTTGCAGGGTCGCACCTGCCTCGTAATTACCGAGCTGCCCTACCAGGTGAACCCCGACAACCTCGCGATCAAGATCGCCGATCTGGTCAAGGACGCCAAAGTAGCCGGCATCGCGGACATTCGGGATGAGACGTCTGGTCGCACCGGCCAGCGCCTCGTCATCGTGCTCAAGCGCGACGCCGTCGCGAAGGTTGTGCTGAACAACCTTTACAAGCACACTCAGCTGCAGGAGAATTTCGGCGCCAATATGCTGGCCATCGTCGACGGTGTGCCGCGCACGCTCGCCCTCGACGGTTTCATCTCGGCCTGGGTCGCGCACCAGATCGAGGTCATCGTTCGGCGCACCCAATTCCGCTTGAACAAGGCCGAAGCGGATGCCCACATTCTGCGCGGCTATCTCAAGGCGCTGGACGCTCTCGATGAGGTTATCGCTCTCATTCGTCGATCGAATACGGTCGACGACGCTCGCGAAGGCCTGATGGCTCTGCTCGACGTGGACAAGCTTCAGGCCGACGCGATTCTCACCATGCAATTGCGCCGCCTGGCAGCCCTCGAGCGCCAGAAGATTATCGACCAGGCCGCCGAACTCGAAGTGCAGATCGCCGAATTCAAGTCGATCTTGGCCAGCCCCGAGCGTCAGCGCACGATCATCAGCGAAGAACTCGCCGAGATCACCGCGAAGTTCGGTGACGACCGCCGCACCGAAATCATGTTCGGTTTCGACGGCGATATGTCGATCGAGGATCTCATCCCCGAAGAGGAGATGGTGGTCACCGTCACCCGCGGCGGCTACATCAAGCGCACCCGGAGCGATAACTACCGTAACCAGCACCGAGGCGGCAAGGGCGTCAAGGGCGCCCAGCTGCGCGCCGACGACGTGGTCGAACACTTCTTCGTGACCACGACACACCACTGGCTGTTGTTCTTCACCAACACCGGTCGGGTCTACCGGGCCAAGGCCTACGAGGCCCAGGAATCCGGTCGCGATGCCAAGGGCCAGCACGTTGCCAACCTGCTCGCGCTGCAGCCGGGCGAGGAAATCGCACAGATTCTCGACATTCGTGACTACGGGGTTGCCCAATATCTAACCCTCGCCACCCGCGATGGACTGATCAAGAAGACCGCGCTTAGTGAATACGACACCAACCGCACTGGCGGCATCATCGCGATCAAGCTGCGTGAGGGCGACGAACTCGTCTCTGCCCTACTGGTCGAAGATGATTCCGACCTGCTGCTGGTATCTCGCAAGGGCATGTCGATTCGCTTCACCGCCACCGACGACGCGCTGCGCCCGATGGGCCGCAGCACGTCCGGCGTGATCGGAATGCACTTCCGCGGTGAGGATACGCTGCTGGACGCATCCGTTATCAATGATGACGGCTACGTCTTCGTCGTCACCGAGGGTGGCTACGCCAAGCGCACCGCGGCAGACCAGTATCGGCTGCAGAATCGTGGCGGCCTGGGCATTAAGGTGGCCAAGCTCAACGACGATCGCGGCGATCTGGTCGGCTCGTTGATCGTCAATCCCGAGGACGAGGTCCTTGTGGTACTTGCCAGTGGCAAGGTGGTACGCTCTGACGTCGCCGAGGTTCCGGCCAAGGGCCGGGACACCATGGGTGTTGTTTTCGCAAAGTTTGCGAATGAAGACAGAATCATTTCCATCGCGAAAAACATTGAACGTAATCTGGTCGCCACGGATGAAAACACCGATGAAACCACCGACGAAGAAGATGTGACGGATGCCGACCTACCAGCTGGTGCGGTCGACAACAGTGCTGCAGACGGCGCTGTTCCTCACGCGGATTCAGGGAAAGTAGAGACACCGAATGAGTAGCGTCGCCGAAAAGCTCGCCAAGAAGTCCACTCGTAAGACCACAAGCAAGCAGGTTCGACTCAAACTGGTCTACGTCGACTTCTGGTCGAGCGTGAAACTGTCGTTCCTGGTGGCGGTGTGCCTGGCGATCGTCACCATCGTCGCTACCTTCCTCACCTACACCGTGCTCGTGCAGACCGAGGTGCTGACCAGTGTCGACGAGCTGTACGCCACCGTGGCGGGAGAATCGGCCGACCTGGCCGCCATTCTCTCGATCGGCAACGTTATGGGCTTCGCGGTCGTTGTGGCCGTGCTGAACCTGGTCGTGATCACCGCGCTCGGCGCCATCTATGCCGTTCTGTACAACCTGAGCGTCAAAATTACCGGCGGTCTGCTCGTCGGCTTCACCAACAACTAAGCTGCAGTCAAGGCTTTGTAGGCACGATCGAGGGCTGTTTCTCCGCGGAAACAGCCCTCACGCCCGAATTTGGGTAAATCCGCCGCACCGCGGCGTGACTCGATTTCAGGTTCCGGCCAGATTCCGATAGTCTTCAATCTGCCCAACAGGGGGATATAGCTCAGTTGGTTAGAGCGCTTCACTGATAATGAAGAGGTCCCAGGTTCAAATCCCGGTATCCCCACGCAGCACCAGATTCATCAGTTCTCACTCGCTATAAACGGGGTGAGAAAGCGGGGCCATAGCTCAATTGGTAGAGCGCCTGCTTTGCAAGCAGGAGGTCCGGGGTTCGATTCCCCGTGGCTCCACAATTCAAGGCTCGTCTTCGGACGGGCCTTTTCTTGTACGTCCGGGGATTTTTCCGTACCAGCGCTGGGCATTCACTGAGACGGCGTCGCGGCGGTCACTGCGGGCCGCTACGGCCGTTAATGCGGCAGGGCCCGCATCCACTGGATGCGGGCCCTGCAAGCGGGTGGTGCTGCGGCGCTAGTCTTCCTGCGACGTGGCCGGTTCAGCCTCGTCATCGGCGACCCAGAGCTCGTCGTCGGCGCGGAACGTCTGCCAGACGGCGTAGGCGACGCCTGCAGCGGCGACGACGGCCAGACCGAGAGCGAAGTACGTTCCCGCCCCCATGCCCTTAGGTTCAACCACGACGGGCTTCTGTAAGCGGATGCGGCCTAGCGCGGCCCGCACGCGGGCGTCGCGCGCGACGTCGCCGACCGACAAGACCGTGCCGATGGCGGTACCGATGCCGGGAAGGACATCGTTCACCACGCGGCGTCGAACGCCGTCGGCGGCTTCCTGGGTGGCGTTCACGCCCGGGCGAACGTAGTGGTCATAGCTCTCGCGAACGCGCGGAGCGACTTCTTCGCGGGCGAGGATGCCGGCCTGGTGACCGGCCTGGCGAGCAAGCACGTTAGCGCGCTCCAATACCTCTTGTTGGTGGCTCCATAGTTCGTCTGCGCTTTTGCGCAGCCGAGTGAGTTCCTTGCGGCGCTTGCGTGACAGGCTCATCTGGACCCTCCATCGATGTCGTGTGTGGCGAATGTGTGTCTATCTTGCCACTGAGTGCCCATCTTGCCACTGAAACCTTGGCGCGCAATCGATGTCTTGCCAGCGAATGCACTGGGAACGCACCGGAAGCACACGGGGTCGAGCAGGGTGGGTGACTGTTGCTGTGCAAGAATCGGTGTATGTCTAAGCACACCGCTGTCGCCACCCTGAACACCACACTCGGACCGATCAAGGTCAATCTCTTCGGCAATCACGCGCCGAAGACGGTCAAGAACTTCGTCGGCCTCGCGACCGGCGAGATCGAGTGGAAGCACCCCGCCACGGGCGTTGCCTCCACCACGCCGCTCTACGACGGCACCGTTTTTCACCGCATTATCAAGGACTTCATGATCCAGGCCGGCGACCCGCTCGGCCAGGGCACCGGCGGTCCCGGCTACCAGTTCGACGATGAAATCAGCCCCGACCTCGACTTCACCCAGCCCTACGTGCTCGCCATGGCGAACGCGGGAATCCAGGGTGGTCACGGAACCAACGGCTCGCAGTTCTTCATCACTGTCGTGCCGACCACCTGGCTCCAGGGCAAGCACACCATCTTCGGTGCCGTTGAAGACGAGGACAGCCGCGCAATCGTCGCGAAGCTCGCCACCGTCGCCACCGATGGACGCGACCGCCCGCTGGAAGACGTCATCATCCAGAGCGTCTCCGTCGAATCCGTCTAACCCGTATTTCAGACCAAAATGAGTGATCTGCCGGCCTCGGCGGCGAATTTTTGCTACCGCCATCCGGGGCGGCAGAGCTTCATTCTGTGTCAGCGCTGCGGGCGCACCATCTGCGCCGAGTGCCAGACGCAGGCTGCCGTGGGCGTTATCTGCCCCGAATGCATGAAACTGCAGCGCAAGAACGCACCCCGCATCAAACCCGCCGTGCTTACCCGGCTGACCGGGAGCGGTCAGCCCACGGTGACCTACGCGCTTATCGCGATTACCGTCTTCGTCTTCATCCTGCAATGGATCCCCGGCCTCGGGATCACGCAACGATTCGCCTACGCGCCAGCCCTCACCCTCATTGAGCCGTGGCGAATGCTGACCAGTGTTTTTCTGCACTCGCAAGGTGGCCTGCCGTTTCACGTGCTGCTCAACATGTACGTGCTCTGGATCTTCGGTCCGATGCTCGAGGGGATGCTCGGCCGTGGTCGCTTCCTGGCGCTGTATCTGATCAGCGGTTTCGCCGGGTCGATCGGTGTTCTGGTGCTGGCTGTTCCCTACACCTACGTCGTCGGGGCATCAGGGGCCCTGTTTGGGCTCATGGGTGCCTTCCTGGTCATTCAGCGTGGTCTTGGCGGAAATTCGAAGCAGCTGCTGGTTCTGCTCGGCATCAACGTGGTCGTGAGCTTCATTCCGGGGATCGCCTGGCAGGCTCACTTCGGCGGCATAATCGGGGGTGCACTCATCGGGTTCGTTCTCATGCGTACCCGGCGGCCGGCACAAAAGGGGCTGCAGATCGTCTTGATCGCGGGCGTCGCCGCTCTCCTCGTGGTGATTGGAGTCCTCAAAATTGTGAGCCTGCTCGCCCCGATCAGCTGACCACCCGGTGCACCGGGAAGTTATCCACAGGTCTATCCACATGGGGATAATTACACCGGTGTCATTACCCGAACTGCTGGATTCTGGCAGCCGGGCAGCATCCGCTCAATGACCGTTGCGTGGGCGGTTCGTGACTCGGCGGTGCGGCCGAACTAGCGCCAGCGCGTGGTCATCAGAAAGCCGATGAATGCGATTCCGAAGCCGACCAGAATATTCATGGCGCCGAGACCCGCGATGGGAAGCTGGCTGCCACTGACGTAAAACACGATGATCCAGGCCAGGCCGAGCAGCATAAAGCCGAACATGACCGGCTTGAACCAGACGGCGTTGGGCGCGTCCTCGTTCGAGCGGGCAACTTCGGTGCGGGCGGGCTTGGTGCGAGAATTCTTACGTGCCATGCTGCGATCCTAGCGTCTCCGCCTGTTTTCGTGGCTTTGACGCGGGGGTCGCGCACAACTCTGGTCAGTAGAATCGTAATATGTGTCCACAGGCAGACGATCGCACCGCGCCGGTGCCCGATGGGTCGGAGTCGCCCGGCGCTGGCACCAAAGGTCGGTACCGCTCAAGTACAGCCCCGTCCGTCAAGGTCACACTCCTGGGCGTGCTCGGTGAACTGCTGATCACGGCCAGTGCACTCGTGCTGCTGTTTCTGGGCTGGCAGCTGTGGTGGAATGACATGATCATGGCCAATTCGCAGTCCTCGGCTGCGAGTGAGATCAGCCAGGATTGGATCGCCCAGGACACCTCGACGACGCTTCCCGAGGCGACGGCTGATCCGGCGGAACCGGACGCAGCCCGCGTAGCGGTGGACTACGGCGAGCCCGTCGTTGCCGCTGCACCCGGCAATGCCATGGCGTTCGCGGTTTTGTATGTGCCTCGTTTCGGTGCCGACTACCACCGCAGCATTGCCGAAGGCACCGGCCATGACGTCTTGAACAGCAACCGTTTGGGCATCGGACATTACGCTGGCACTCAGATGCCCGGCGAAGTCGGAAACTTCGCGATTGCCGCGCACCGCAGCGCCTTCGGCGGTGGCATGCACCTGATCAACGAGCTGCAACTCGGCGACGCCATCTACGTGCAGACGGCCGACGGCTATTACACCTACCGGTACCGCGATACCGAGTACGTGGCACCGTCGCAGGTGCAGGTATTGGCATCCGTTCCCAACTATCCGGACGGAACCCCGGTCGACCGCATCATCACGCTCACCAGTTGCAATCCGCTGTACTCCACCGCAGAACGTATCATCGCCTACGGCGTGCTTGAGTCGTGGCAGCCACTTTCGGCCGGCGCTCCCGCCGAGCTCGCACCGATCATCGCCGCTCAGGGCTAGGAGGTTCTTATGTACGCAGCACTGTGGCGTGTTCTACCCGGACCGATCTGGGTGCGCATCATTTTGGTCCTGATTCTGCTGGTGGCTGTACTGGCCGTGCTGGCCACCTGGGTGTATCCGTGGATCGATGGAATTCTGAGCAACGAGGAAGCGACGGTAGACGGCCCATGACCCGAATTCTGGTTATCGATAATTATGACAGCTTTGTCTATACCCTCAATGGGTATCTGATGGAGCTCGGCGCGGAGACCGACGTTGTGCGCAACGATTCCTTCGAGCAGACCGATGCAGCCGCTCGGATTGCCGACTACGACGGCGTGCTCGTTTCGCCGGGCCCCGGGAAGCCCTCAGACGCCGGTGTGTCCATCGCTGTCGTCGAGGCCGCGCTGGCGGCCAACCTGCCCCTGTTCGGCGTCTGCCTCGGCCATCAGGCTATCGCCGAGGCCTTCGGGGCCACGGTGACCAATGCTGAAGAACTCATGCATGGCAAAACCTCGCTCATCACGCATGACGGCAGCGATTTCTATGAGGGTGTGCCGCAACCGTTCACGGCAACGCGGTACCATTCCCTCGCCGTCGTTGCGTCGACCGTGCCGAGTGACCTGATCGTCACGTCGCGCACGCCGGGCGGGGTCATTATGGGATTGCGGCACCTAACCGCCCCTATTTTGGGCGTGCAGTTTCACCCGGAGTCGGTCCTGACCGAGGGCGGCTACCGGATGCTGGGCAACTGGCTCGCCCTGGCCGGCCTGTCGTCTGCCCAGGAGACCGCGAAGGGCCTGCACCCGCTGTTGCGCCTGAGCTAACTTCGCGTTGGGCTGTGGGTGGGAACCGGGCCCGGTGCAGACAGGGCGGTGCGGCTAGGAGCGGGCGCAGTAGGTCAGCTCGATCTCGGAGCGCTGCGGGACGTCTCCGGGGGCCAGTGATTGGGCTTTGATCGGGGAGCCGGACTCCTGGTCACAGGTGTAATCAGGCTTGGAACTCGGCGTGAGTCCGTCGGCGGTGACCAGATCGATCGCGGCGACCAGAGACTGGCCGGTGAGGTCTCCGAGGGTGACCAGGCCGCTCGACACGACGTAGTTGATGGTATCGCCGGCGAATTCGGAGGACGCCGCGGGCGGATCGGTGCGCAGAACGATATCGGCCGCCACGGTCGGGGAGTTCTCGGTGGTGACCGACCCGGAAACGAAACCGAGCGCTTCGATCGCGGCCTGGGCATCCGTTATGGGCTGATTGGTGACATCGGGAACCGCGACGGGCACCGGACCGGTAGAGACGAAGACCTTGATCACGTCGGAGGGATTGACGATGGTATCGGCCGGAGGATCCGTGCGAATAACCTGGTCGGCCGGCACTGTCGTGCTCGACTCTTCGGCACGCGTGGCCGCCAGGTCGAGGTCGAGGAGAGTATTTTGGGCGTCGTCATAGGTTTGCCCGGTGAGTGCGGGAATCTGGCGCGAACTGTCGGGCAGTTCCACCGAAGGCTGCAGATTGGCCACCCAGATCATGACCGCGACGACGATGACCACGACGCAGACGATTCCGGCCCAGACCCAGATCACCGGGGGGCGACGCTGGGTGCGCACCATCGTCTGGTCTTCGGACAACTGTTTGAGGGCCAGCGCCGAACCGGTGATCGCCGTGGGCGCAGCCCCGAACAGGCCGGCACCAACCTCGTCGCCGGCCCGGTGAACGGGAATCTGGCCGGATCCTGCGGTCTCGACATCATTGCGAAACTCGACGGCGCTTTGATAGCGGGCGAAGCGGTCCTTGGCCAGGGCATGCAGCACGACCGAGTCCAGGGCCGGCGACACCTTGGGATTGAGCGCTGAGGGTTTCGCCGGCAGTTCGCTGACGTGTTGGTAGGCGACGGCCACGGGCGTGTCACCGCGGAACGGCGGCCGCCCGGTGAGCATCTCGAACAGCACCACGCCCGTGGAATACAGATCGGTGCGCGCATCGACGGACTCACCCTTGGCCTGCTCCGGCGAGAAATAGGCGGCGGTGCCGAGGATGGCGGTGGTCTGCGCGACGGTCGTGGCCGAGTCGGAGATGGCACGGGCGATGCCGAAATCCATCACCTTGACCTGTCCGGACTTGGTGATCATGATGTTGCCGGGCTTGATGTCGCGGTGCACCACACCGGCGCGATGCGAGTATTCCAGCGCGGTCAGAACCCCATCGATGATGCGTACGGCCTCGGTCGCCTCGATCGGGCCCTCACGAATGATGTCCTTGAGCAGCCGCCCGTCGACGTGTTCCATGACGATGAACGGAACCTGGGAATCGTGTCCGGCATCGTCGGTGACGGTCTCCTCGCCGGCATCGAACACCCGCACGATGGTCGGGTGGGCCATGCGAGCTGCGGCCTGGGCCTCTTGCCGAAACCGGGTTCGAAAGGCCGGGTCGGAGGCCAGACTCGACTTGAGTAGCTTGATGGCCACCGTGCGACCGAGCCGGGAATCGGTGCCTATATGTACGTCGGACATGCCGCCACGGCCGAGGAGTGCCCCGACACGATAGCGGCCCGCGATCAAACGGCCAGAGTCAGGCACGAGCGCACTCCCCCACAATAAAACGGATGCCCGGGTTAGGCACAGTGAGCGCTACTTTACCGCACGGCATTGGGGAATTACTCCCCGACAGCGGGGTCGCCAGTTACGCTCACGTCTGCCGTTGGGGAAAACTCAGAGCTGACCTGGCCACAGAAATAGCGGAACTTGACCTTGAAATTCTCTGTTCCGGCGGTGATCGTGGCCGTCGTCGTTTCAGCGGTGGTGGGGTTGGCTGAGGTGATGATGGCGGCACCGCCCTCCGTTGCGATCTCATAGCCAGCCAAAGTCTGGCCGGCCGGGCAGGTCTGGGCATTCCAGTTCACCGTGACAGTGCCCGCGGCAGCGACGGGCGAAGGCGTCGCCGTCGGGGCTGACGTCGGTGTGCTCGGCGTGGGGAACGCGCCGTAGACAGTCAGGGTCACGGTCGTCCCGGCCGGAACCGGCCCCCGGGGATTGACTCCGTACACCGTGTCAACTTCTGCCTCAGACCCGGCCGCATTTCCGGGTTGGACGTCAGCGACGAATCCCATCTCAACGAGCAGGGCGGCGGCATCGGCGCTGGGCTTACCCACGAAATCTTCCGGATTGACCGACGTGTTCGCATTGGTGGGCGACGGCGTCGGCGTTGGCGACGGGGTCGCCGATGGCGTAGCCGACGGGGTTGATGAGGGTGGCGCTGACGTGGTCGGGACCGGTGCCGGGGTCTCGTTGTTCTGCGTGAACAGGGCGATGAGAGTTCCGGTGAGCACGATCACCAGCAGCGCGACCAGGGCGATCAGCGGCCAGGTCCACGGACTGCGCTTCTTCTTCTCCGCTTCGGCAGCGGCCGCGGAGGCCCGCGTGATGGGCGCGCCGGTGGCGGGCAGAACGGTCGTGGCCTGGTCGGACCCGGCACCGGGCATGAGCATGGTGGCGCTCGTGGCCGAGAGGCCGCCCAGAACGGACGGCACGGCAACCGCGGCTGCAGCGACGTCACCGCGACGCAAAGCGGATGCCGCGCGCGCCAGATGGGCAGCAGACGCCGGCCGGTCGGCCGGGTTCTTGGCCAGGCAGGCGAAGACCAGATTGCGAACCGGCTCGGACACCGTCACCGGCAGGTCGGGCGCAATCTCGTTGATCTGAGCCATGGCAATCGCGACCTGCGACTCGCCCGTGAACGGACGACGTCCGGCCAGCGACTCGTACGCGACGATGCCGATCGAGTAGATGTCGGTGGTCGGCGATGCGGGGTGGCCGCTCGCCTGTTCCGGTGAGAGGTACTGCACGGTGCCCATAACCTGGCCGGTCGCGGTGAGCGGAACCTGGTCGGCGATGCGGGCGATGCCGAAGTCGGTGATCTTGACCCGGCCCTCCGGCGTGATGAGCAGGTTTCCGGGCTTGATGTCGCGGTGCACGAGACCGGCGGCGTGGGCGGCGTGCAGCGCGGTCGAGGTCTGCGCGACAATGTCGAGCACCTTGTCGGTCGGCAGAACGTGCTCGCGCTCGAGAATGGTTGACAGAGCTTCGCCGGGCACTAGTTCCATGACCAGGAAGGCGCTGCCGTCTTCTTCGCCGTAGTCGAAGACATTCGCGATGCCTTCGTGGTTGACCAGGGCCGCGTGGCGGGCCTCAGCGCGAAAGCGCTCGAGGAAACCGGGGTCGCCGAGATACTCGTCCTTCAAAATCTTGATGGCGACGCTGCGACCGATTACGAGGTCGGTGGACTTCCACACCTCCCCCATGCCGCCAATCGCAATGCGCGACTGCAGCTCGTATCGTCCCCCGAAGGTGAGGCCTGCTGTGGGTCTCATTTGTTAAGCACCGCCTCTAGTACTTTCTGTGCGACAGGTGCGGCAAGTTTGTTGCCGAACCCGGTTTGTCCTTCTCCTCCGCCGTCCTCGATCAGAACGGTGATGGCAAATTGTGGGTCGTCCGCCGGTGCGAAACCGGTGAACCAGAGTGTGAACGGATCGGTTGACCCGTTCTGCGCCGTGCCGGTTTTCCCCGCCACTTCGACCCCGTCTATTCTTGCATTGCTCGCGGCGCCATCCTGAACGCCGTTGATCATCATCGCTGTCAGTGTTGCGGCTGTTTTTTCGCTCATCACCCGCCCAAGTTCTGCCGGTTTGAAGGTTTGGATGGCGCTGAGATTGGGTGCGAGGATCTCCTGCACCAGGTTGGGCTGCATCACGACCCCCCCGTTGGCGATGGCGCCGCTGACCAGGGCCATTTGCAGCGGGTTCGCCCGCACGTCGTACTGACCGAAGGCTGACTGCGCGGTCTGCGGATCGTCGAGCCCGTCGGGGTACACGCTCTCGGTCACGCGCAGGGGAATGCTGAAGCTGCTGTTGAAGCCGAACTTCTCGGCGGTCTCCCGAATGGCCGTGTCGCCGAGCGCGACGCCCAATTCGGCGAACGGGATATTGCAGGACAAGCGCAGTGCTGTGGCGAGGGTGACCGTCTCACCGGCACCGCAGGTTGACCCGCTGGAGTTTTCAATCTTGCTCGTGGTGCCCGGCGCGGTGTACACGGCCGGGTTCGGAAAGGTGCTCTCCGGCGTGTAGTCGCCCGATTCCAGGGCGGCCGTCGTCACGACGAGTTTGAAGATCGACCCGGGCGGGTTGAGCGAATTGATCGCCCGGTTGATCAGCGGGTCGTTCTCGTCGGCCAGCAGGGCCTCGTAGCTCGCGGTGACCTCGGCGTTGTTGTGCACGGTGAGTAGGTTCGGGTTGAAACTCGGCTTGGAGACCATCGCCAGGATGCGGCCGGTCGTCGGTTCGGTCACGACGACCGATCCGGTGTAGTCGCCGAGGGCGTCCCAGGCTGCCTGCTGGGCCACCGGATCGATGGTGACCTCCACGGCGGCGCCCTTCGGGTCCTGGCCGGTGACGAGGGCGCTGATCTTGTCGAAGAACTGTGAGTTGGACGTTCCGGTCATCTCGGCATTGAGGGCGAACTCCAGCCCGGTCGGTTCGCCGTTGATCGGAATGTATCCGGTGATCGGCGCATACAACTCGGGGTTGGTATAGGTGCGGAGAAATTTGTAGTCATCGTCGGCCGGCATGGACTGGGCGATCGGGTCGCCGGCGACGAGGATGGCGCCGCGCTCGACCTGGTAGCTGTCGTACAGCGTGCGGGTGTTGCGCGGGTCGGCCGACAGATTGTCGGCCTGAAAGGCCTGCACGATCGACGTGGAGCTGAG
Source organism: Cryobacterium sp. Hh11 (assembly GCF_004404045.1). Classification (NCBI taxonomy): domain Bacteria; kingdom Bacillati; phylum Actinomycetota; class Actinomycetes; order Micrococcales; family Microbacteriaceae; genus Cryobacterium; species Cryobacterium sp. Hh11. The sequence continues at coordinate 245,365 of NZ_SOHF01000007.1, forward strand.
CAGGGCGATGAACATCAGCATCACGACGATGCTGACGCGCTTGAGTTCGCGGTTCACTAGACCACCAGCCTGGGTTGATTGCGCACTGTGTCGGAGAGCCGCAGCAACAGGGCCACGATAATCCAGTTGGCCACGAGCGAGGAGCCGCCGGCGGCCAGGAACGGCGTGGTCAGGCCGGTGAGGGGAATCACCCGGGTGACGCCGCCGATGACGATGAAGCACTGCAGCGCCACAACGAAGGCAAGGCCGACGGCGAGAAGCTTGCCGAAATCATCCTGACCGGCGAAGCCGATGCGGAATCCGCGGGCCACGAATAGAAGGTACAGGGCGAGGATGGCGAAGATTCCGGCGAGCCCGAGCTCCTCGCCGAGGCTCGCAATGATGTAGTCACTCTGCGGTACCGGGGTCAGTTCGGGCCGTCCCTGGCCCCAGCCAGTGCCGAGCAGGCCGCCCTTGGCGAGGCCGAACAGGCCTTGCACGAGCTGAAAGCTGCCGCCCTCGGCTTCATAGACTTTGGGGTTGAGCGCATCGAGCCAGTTGGTGAACCGGCCGTTGACGTAGTTCAGGGTCTGGCTGGCCAGCAGGGCACCGCCGAGGAACAGGCCCATGCCCATGATGACCCAGCTCGCCCGCCCGGTCGCGAGGTAGAGCATGACGAGGAACAGACCGAAGTAGAGCAGCGCGGTTCCGAGGTCGCGCTGGAAGATGATGACCGACATCGACAGGGCCCACACCACGAGAATCGGACCAAGGTCGCGCAAGCGCGGAAAGCGCGCGCCCAGAAACTTCTTACCGACCATGGAGAGACTGTCGCGGTTGCGCACGAGGTAGCCGGCAAAGAACACGGCGAGGGCGATCTTGGCGATCTCACCCGGCTGGAACGTGCCGAAACTGCCAAAGCCGATCCAGACCCGAGCGCCGCTGATTTCTTTACCCAGGCCGGGCACGAGCGGCAGAAAGAGCAACACCACACCGACGAGACCGAAAATGTAGGTGTAACGAAACAGCACCCGGTGATTGCGGATCACGAGCAGCACGACGATCGCGCTGAAAATGGCCAGGGCGCTCCACACCGTCTGGCGCACGGCGGCGCTCGCCCAGCCGCTGTCCTGGTCGGCGATGTCAATGCGGTAGATCATGGCGATGCCGATGCCATTGAGCACCGTGGCGATCGGCAAAATGAAGGGATCGGCGTCGCGAGCGACAAATCGCAGCACCACGTGCAGGCTGATGACCAGAACCGACAGGCCGGTGCCGAGCAGCACCAGGGTCGGGTCGAGATCGCCGAGAGCGCCAAGCTGCACGAGCACGACCGCGCTCGCGTTGATGAAGCAGGCGATCAGCAGCAGGAACAGTTCGAGGTTGCGCAGTTTCTGCGGCAGGTGCAGACGACGCACCGGCTCGGTTCCCTGACGCGCTTGCAGAGCGGATGCTTTACTCAACGACCGCACCCTTCAGCCGTTCGACGATGGCCTGCGCATCCGCGAGGGAGCCGGCACTGATGGTCTGCTCGACCTGCTGGCGGTCGTAGACGCGCAAATCGGACAGGTTGATGTCGGTGGCCTCGTACACACTGGACAGCTTGATCGGGCCGATGTCCTGCTGGACGCCCTGGTAGATCGCGACGGTCGAACCCTCGGAGCCGACGAAATAGCGGGTTTGGGTCCACTGGTAGCTCAGGATGCTGGTGCCGACGATCGCGAGTACGAGCAGAATAACGCCGAACAGCCAGGTGGCCTTGCGGCGGCGCGCGCGGCGGGCATCCTCTTCGATCAGTTCGGAGAGGTAGTCCTGGGAATCGGGCTCGAAGTGCGTCTCGCGTACCGGGTGCAGCCGCAGGGCCGGGATGCGCAGTGCACGGTTGCGTCCGGGTTCCTCACCGAAGGCGAGCGGATTGGCCGCTGAGCCGACGACGACGGGACTGTCTGTGCGCGTGCTGCCGTCGCCCGCGCCAATGTCGACGATGACGACGGTGACGTTGTCGGGGGCGCCGCCGTCGAGGCTTTCCTTCACGAGCAGGTCGGCGACATCCTGCGCGTTGGCGCCACTGGCCAGGGCGGAGGCTATGCCGGTGTGTGAGACGACACCGGTGAGGCCATCGGAGCACAGCAGCCAGCGGTCGCCGGCGATCGTGGCCAGGATCGACGTGTCGATTTCGGGGCTCGCCTCGACGTCACCGAGCACACGCATGAGCACGGAGCGGCGTGGATGCACCATGGCTTCGGCCTCGGTGATGCGACCGCTGTCAACCAACCGCTGCACGAAGGTGTGGTCGATGGTGATCTGGGAGAGTTCGTTGTCGCGCAGCAGATAGATGCGCGAGTCGCCGATGTGGGCGATCGCGACCTCGTTCTCGAGCACCACGATGGCGCTGACGGTCGTGCCCATGCCGGTGAGTTCGGCATGCTCGAACACGGTTTCGGCCAGCTGGGCGTTGGCGCCGATCAGGGCGGCCTGCAGGGCGAATTCGGCGTCCTGGGCACTCGCATAGGGCTTGTCGGCCTCGATAATGCGTTTCGTGGCGATCGACGACGCGACGTCTCCGCCGGCGTGGCCGCCCATGCCGTCGGCGACCACGAACAGGGTGCGTCCGGCGTAACCGGAGTCCTGGTTATTGGAGCGAACCTTGCCGACGTGGGACGTGGCTGCGCTGTGACTTACCGTCGCCATGACTTACCGCCGAAGCTCGAAGCTGGTGGCGCCGATCTTCACGGTGGCGTTCAGGGGAATTTTGGTCGGCACGGTGACGCGGGTGCCGGCCAGGAAGGTGCCATTGGTGGAATCGAGGTCTTGCAGCATCCACTCGTCATGCCAGAGCATGAGTCGGGCGTGGTGGGTTGAGGTGTAATCATCGCGGATGACCAGGCTCGAGTCGGCCGAGCGGCCGATCGTGATGGTTTCGGTGCTGAGCGGAAACTCGGTGCCGGACTTCGGGCCGCTCGTGATGACGAGGCGCGTGGTGTTCTGGGCGGTGGCGAGTGCACCGTCGGCGGCCGGGCTGGCCCGCGCGATCGGGGCTGGTTCTGGGGTTGGTGCGGGGGTTGGTGAGGGGGCTGCAACGGGAGCAGCGGCGGCGGGGAAGGCTCCGGCGGGGGCCGGCGCGGCGGCATCCGTTTTCAGGCGGCGTACGCGCTGGCCGAACAGGTCACTGCGCAGCGCGTAGACGATGCCGAAAATGAACATCCAGAGCATGAGAAGGAAGCCGATGCGCAGCACCAGCAGGGTCAGTTCGCTCACGTTCATGCGTTCGGCCCCCAGAATCCGCCCATGTCGTGGCGTTCGGTGGCGGGGTCGGTCGGTGCGGCCGCGCGCGGAGTCTCGTTGGAGGCCTGCGCGAGCACGCGGAAGACGATGCGGGTGCGGCCGATGGTGACGATCGAATCGGGTTCGAGGATGGCCTGGCTGACCGGGGCACCGTTGAGCTGGGAACCGTTGGTGGAGCCGAGGTCGCGCACCTGGGCGCGGGCGCCGTCCCAGATAATCTCCACGTGACGGCGGGAGGTGCCGGTGTCGTCGATGGTGATGTCGGCGTCGGAGCCGCGACCGATCACGGTGCGGGCCTTGACCAGCGGATGCCGGGTGCCGTTGATGTCGAGCACCGGGGTCCAGGCGACACTGGTCGCGACCGTGCTGGAGTCGATCTGCACCAGACCCTCGCTGAGGCTGCCGTCGTCTTGCAGGGTGATCACAATGCCGCCGGTGAACTGGTAGCGCTGCTCGGTGCCGTGTCTTTGCAACAGGGCGGTGAGCTCATCGATAAGGGTCACGCCGAGCGCGCTCATGCGGGCGTAATCGGTGTGGGACATGCGCACGGTGAACCGATTGGGCGCGAGAATGCGATCCCGCGCGACAACCGCGGCTTTGGTGTCGAGCTCACGACGCAGCGCGGAGGTAATTTCCACCGGCTGCAAGCCCGATCGAAAGGTCTTGGCGAACGCTCCGTTGACGGCGCGCTCCAATCCCTTTTCAAAGTTATCCAGTATGCCCACAGGTCTCCCGATCCGGTCCGTTTGGCTATGAGCATGTTACTTGTCTCGGGTGACAACCCGCCTTGGAGGCGCAAACGGCACGAACAGTCATACTACCTGCGGAGGGTGCTGGACCGAATTCGACGCCCATTATGGGCATTCCTTTGGACTTTTTTGGAGCGGATACGGTGCGCGCGGGTGTGCGGATGCGGGCGTGCGGATGCGGTGGGGCTGGGCGGGCGGATCTGGTGGGTGCAGTCGAGCGGCGGCATCCGTTGGGAGTGCGCCCGATGTGAGCGCTTGCTCCGGTCATTACCGTAGCGGCCACCGATATCGGGCGCGATCACGCTCAATCTGGCCCCGACGGCCCGGGCGGCGCGCCGTCGAATGGCGCTGACCCCCCTCACAGTGTTAGCATTCCTAAGTTCGCGCGAGTGGCGGAATTGGCAGACGCGCTGGCTTCAGGTGCCAGTGTTCGAAAGGACGTAGGGGTTCAAGTCCCCTCTCGCGCACTGTGGGTGTTTCAGGAAATTGAATTGTCGTTTTCATGAAATCCAAGCGAACAGGCCGGTTGAGTAGAAATACTCGGCCGGCCTTCGTTTTTTAACGGTGTTGGCGGGGCCGATCTGGCCGGTTGAGGCGGTAGTTGACCCTTTAAATGGGAAACGGCCTGCGGGTGGGCAGGCTGACGCTTTCGGTGCGCGGGTGGTTGGTGCTGGAGTGGGTTGTGGCCGTTGTTACTGCGGTGGTGCCAGGGCCGGTAGGGCGCTGTGGGCGCTGAGTGGTGTTCCGGTGGCTTCTTTGCGGCGGTGTTCGCGGGAAAGCTTCTCGCTGAGGTCGAGTTCGGCGGCCTTTGACCGACGATGTCATCGTCGAATCCGCACAGCATCGACAGCTCAGCGACCTGCTCGTCTTCGAGACGGAGCGGCCGCAGCGCGTGCGGGAGAGTCCGGGCGGCTTCGGCGATGATCGCCGCGTCACGGGCATCGGTCTTGGCCTCGCCTGCGTGCAGGTCAGCACGGCATGCTCCCGGACAACCGTTACGGCCGCTTCAACAACTCCGGCTTGGTTGCCTGGGTTGTGGCGACGGGCATCGGGGTCTTGATGTTGCAGCTGGGGACGATCAATCCTGACCTCGCTGGAGTCGGGGCGACCTGGGGTCCGATCCTCACGGCGCTGTCCGCTGCCGGCCTCTACGCTTTCCTGTGGAGAAGCTCCAACGGCAAGACTGCGTTGCTGGCTGGGAACAAAACCTCCGTTACGGCCTGAGAACCTGACGAGGTACGGGCGAGGGTGCGCTCCGGTGAATCCTCGCTTTTCAGTTCTCCGCGAGGTCAATGAGCCGAAGGGCGAACAGGCTTGTGGCCTGACCGTCAACGGTGCTCAGATCCAGCCGTAGCAAAGACTCGATTTTTCGAAGACGGTAGTTGAGTGAATTCCGGTGTATAAACAGCGCCGCGCAGGTCTTGGACGGATGAGCGTCATGAGCCAGGAACATCTCCAGAGTTTTCACGAGCTGGCCCGAGCGGTTGGTGTCGTGTTCCAGCAGCGGGGCTAGGAATTTTCTGGCCGACTCACGGGCACCACGTCCTGCCGTTGCCATGACCACCGCGCCCAGGCCCAGCTCTGGTGCCAGCTGGGGGCGGTCGATGCGGTGCAGAAGCTGGAGTGAATGCACCACGGACAGCCGGAGCTCAAACAAGCTCGGCGTGGGGCTCTTCAGGACCAGAGGTTGTCGGCTTTGAATGCTCAGCAGCCTACCGACCGCGCCCTCGACGTCATCCCGGGGTATCTGGCCAAAAGCGATCAGTCTTTCGCCGAGCTCTGTCACTCGAACGGTGTGAAAGACCTCGTGCAATGCAACGCGTAATTGCCAGGATGTGGAGGCGAATTCACCGCTCATGTCGGCGACCAGCAGGCTCGTTTCTGCGTGGGGATCGAGCCCGGCGGCCTGGAAGGCCTTGCGGACATCCCGGTGTGTGGATTCCTCCCAGGATTCACACGCGGTAACCAGATCTTTGATCTCCTGGTGCCGGCTCGCGTCGACCATGACGGAACGGTTGAGTTGCAAGGCAATGATGGATGCGACCGGTCCCAGCAGTGACGACAACGGCTTGTCATTGTCAGTCTCTCGAACGGCGAGGTGGCAGGGATTGTTGAGTCCCATCGGCAAGGGGATGCTGAGGACGCCGGCACGGGGCTTCTTGCTGATGCCCGGGGTCCAGGTGACTGCTGCCGGGTACTGGGCTATAACCGAGCCATAGGCGTCGTAGACCGCGATCGGGGATTGAATGACGTCGAAGACGGCAACGAGAAGCGTAACCACTTCGGCATCTTGATTGGCCAGGCGCGCGCACTCGTCGGCAAGAGACCACCCCTGGTTCACCACGGCTAGCCGCTCCGCCTGCATGAAGCTCTCCACGAACCGGTCAACCTGGAGCGGTGGCACCATGGAGGGCACCTCCAGGAGGGGGACGTCTCGCCTGGCGCAGGCAAGTACCAGTCCCGGTGGCAGGGTCTGGTGTGCCATTCCGGTTGAGAATACGATCGCGGACACGGGGACCGCGGCCAGTCGCTCCACGAAGGCGTCCCATGTTCGTTCGTCCACAAAGTTCATGCCGATTCCGCTGGTCAGGAGCACGGAGTGCGGGTCGAGGAACGGCGTCGGATCCATGAGTTCAGTGGGCGCACAGCCGCTTAACTCGACGGACAGCCGCCCCTCCGACGAGGGTGTTTGCAATCGCAGCTGAAGGGAACCTTCCAGTAAAAGGTCAACGACACGCATCTCAGACCACATTTCATAGGCATCTGCACAAATTTTTCCCCAAGCTTAGGGCACATGCCTACTGGGTTGGATTGCTGCCACAACGTAACGTGGAAACATGGCCGCCGCGAATCCCCAAATAGAAATTCTTATTAACTCCGACATGGGGGAAGCCTTCGGGCTGCACAGTTTCGGAAACGACGAAGCGCTCATGCCGCTGATCGACGTGGCAAACGTTGCCTGTGGTTTTCATTCCGGAGAACCCGAGACCATGGACGCGACCGTCGCGCTCGCGAAAGACCACGGCGTGCGGGTCGGCGCGCACCCAGGCCTGCCGGACCTCGTCGGCTTCGGTCGACGAGAGATGAAGGTGACTCCGGCGGAGGTGGAATCGATGATTCGCTACCAGGTAGGGGCACTCATCGGGTTCCTGAACAAGTACTCCATGCCGCTCAATCACATCAAGCCGCACGGTTCGCTCTATGGCATGCTCTCCCGGGATGAAGACCTGATGCTGGGGGCGGTCAAAGTGGCCAAAACATACGGGGTTCCGGTCTTCGGTATCGCCGGCAGTGCGCACCAGATAGTTGCGGAGCGAGAGGGCGTTGAATTCATCGGCGAACTCTATGTGGACCTCAATTACAACGCCGAGGGCGGCCTGATCATTCTGCGCCGCCCTGAGCTCACCGATCCGGCAGCGGCATCCGCGCGTGTGCGCCGTGTCCTCGAAGAAGGTGTCGTCCTCGCGGACGACGGTACTGAACTCAACATTGCTTTCGGCTCAATCTGCGTTCACTCCGACACGCCTAATTCGCCCGACGTGGCCCGGGCAGTTCGTCAGACTCTCGCCGCCTGATCCGATTAATTCTGCCTGTCACGATCCCCAACGAAAGAGAGCGCATCCGCGTGGACATCATTTCCCCACTTCCCGGCATTTTTTACCGTAAACCCGGCCCGGGCAAAGAGCCCTACGTCACCGAGGGTGACAGCATTTCGATCGGTCAGACAATCGGTCTGGTTGAGATCATGAAGCAGTTCAGTGAGGTTCGCGCAGAAGCCGCCGGCATTCTGGTCAAGTTCCAAGTCGAGGATTTCGGGATCGTCAATCCCGGCGATGTGATCGCCGTCACCTCCTGAACGTCGATACTCCCTGAACGCCGTCACCACAGCCCACGTACTTTCGTGCACAGCCCGACAACTGGACTCCTCAATGAAGAAACTTCTGGTAGCAAATCGCGGTGAAATCGCCGTGCGCATCATTCGAACCGCCCGCGAAATGGGGATCATTACAGTCGCGGTCGTAAGCGAGGCGGACAAATCGTCTTACGCGGCGGATCTCGCCGATGAGGCGATTGTCATCGGTCCGCCCCCAGCTGGACTGAGCTACTTGAATCACGACGCTGTCTTGAAAGCCGCTGCGCACAGTGGAGCCGACGCGGTGCATCCTGGTTACGGATTCCTCTCGGAAAACGCAGAATTCGCCCGCAAGGTCATTGCCGCGGGGTTGATTTGGGTGGGGCCTTCTCCCGAGTCCATCGAGCTGATGGGAGACAAGTCCCGCGCTCGCCGGGCCGCAATCGACGCGGGTGTGCCGACCCTGCCTGGAACGGAAAGCGCGTTACAAGACGGTGATGACCGTGTCGCGATCGCGGCACTCATCGGCTATCCCCTCGTAGTGAAAGCGTCTGCCGGCGGCGGAGGTCGCGGAATCCGCCTCGTTGTGGACCCCGAGGAGCTGAATGCCACAGTCGATATCGCCCAGGCTGAGGCGCTCGCGGCTTTCGACTCGTCTGACGTGTACTTCGAGAAGTTCGTCACCCGGGCGCGGCACGTGGAGGTGCAGATTCTGGGTGACGGCGAAAATTTTGTGCATCTGGGCGATCGGGACTGTTCAATGCAGCGCCGCCAGCAGAAAATTCTCGAAGAGGCTCCCGCGCCGGGAATCCCCGATGACGTGCGCACGCGGATGCGAAATTCCTCGCTGGAGCTGGCACGCAAGGCAGCCTATGTCGGTGTCGGAACGATCGAGTTTCTGTACGACCCCGAGACGCACACGGCAGCGTTCATTGAGATGAATACCCGTATCCAGGTGGAACACACCATCACCGAGGCCATCACTGGAATCGACCTCGTTCGCGAGCAGTTGCGCATCGCCTCCGGCGAAAGGCTCGGACTTCTACAAAGTGACGTGACCTTCACCGGACACGCCCTGGAATTCCGCATCAACGCCGAGGACCCCGACAACAACTTCATGCCAAGCCCTGGTGTGATCCAAGCCCTGAACTTGCCCGGGGGCGTCGGCGTGCGCAATGATTTCGGCTTCATCGCCGGAAAAACCGTTGCCCCGTTCTACGACTCTCTCTTGGGCAAAATTATTGTCTGGGGTCCCACCCGTGAAATCGCTGTCGCCCGGGCAGAGCGTGCTTTGGACGAAACGGACATCGTTGGTGTCAAAACGACAGTGGGATTGTTGCGCCGTCTGGTCTCCCTCAATGATTTCGCCGAGGTCAAGCATCACACCACCTACATCGAAACCGCTGTCGACCTCATCGGAGTTGCCAAATGACACTATCGGCCGAATCCCGGTACACGTGGGGTGGCGATGAGTTCCTATTCGTGGAAATCGCCGAAGGCATGTCCCTTGAGGCGAACTTCATTTCCAACAGCATCTCAAACGCGCTGGAACTGAAACAGCTCGACGGAATCGTGGACATCTGCCCGGCAAATGCATCGTTGCTCATCAGGTTCAATCCGGACGAGCTGGCTTCCGGCGACCTGGAGCGAACAGTTCGAGAGCTGGAGCAGGAGGTGCGCGGCGCAGTCAGCCAGGTGCTGGAAACACGCATCATCGAGATTCCTGTGTGGTACAACGACCCCTACACAAACGAAACCGGGGCGCGGTTTCGGGAGGGGTACCACCAGCGGCCCGAAGGCAACGACCTCGACTACGCGGCCGAGGTGAATGGGCTGGCCGATGCCGAAGAGTTCATCCAGAGGCACCACGAGTCCCCGTGGCTGGTGTCGATGGTCGGCTTCGTCGCGGGGCTGCCGTTCCTCTACCAGCTCGTCGACCGGGAACAGCAGTTGGAAGTGCCCAAGTACTTAAGCCCGCGAACGGACACCCCGGCGCTCACCCTCGGTTACGGTGGCTGCTTCAGCTGCATTTACTCCGTTCGCGGTGCCGGCGGATATCAGATGTTCGGCGTGGCTGCCGCCCCGATTTTTGACCCCTCGCAGCGCCTGGATGATTTCAAAGACTTCATGATCTTTTTCAAGCCCGGGGACATCGTGAAATTCAAGCCGGTGGATGAAGCCGAATATCGGCGCATCCAGGCCGACGTTGACGCTGGCACGTTCACCTACCGGCAGTCGCCGATCCTGTTCGATGTGGGCGCGGCGCTCGCTGACCCTGATGGTTACAAGGTGTCACTCCTGGAGGTGCTCAATGGCATTTGAAATTCTCGAACCGGGCCTGTCGACGACGGTGCAGGACCAGGGACGGATCGGCTACTACCGCTTCGGCATTCCCCAAGGTGGGTCGATGGACCAGTACTCTGCCACCCTCGGAAACCGCCTGGTCGGCAATACCCCCGCCGAGGCAGTGCTCGAATGCACCTATATCGGTCCGAAGATTGTCACGACAGAAGCTGCCGTCGTGGCCGTCACGGGCGCTCCGGTGGACGTTTTCGTGAACGGTGCCGCGGTGCCGCAGTACGAACGTTTCACCCTCGCCGCTGGTGATGAGTTGCGGTTCGGCGTCATCAAGGGCGGCACGAAGTACTTCATCGCAGTCCACGGGGGCATTGACGTGCCCGAGGTGCTCGGTTCCCGGTCCACCTACCCCATCGGAGCGATCGGCGGAATGAACGGCCGCGCACTCGCCGCCGGCGACAGGGTTCCGGTGGGCGCCGAAAAAGACAACGGCCTGCCGCTTCTACTGAGCATTGCCGAGGGCGACCGTCCTGTTTTTTCAAGGGATGTTCGGGTGCGCGTCATGCTCGGACTCTACGACCACAACCTGTCCAAGAGTGGCCTCAAGAGTTTTCTGAACAGCGAGTGGACCCTGACCCCAGTCGCAGACCGTATGGGCCTCCGGTACGCGGGCCCGGGCGTCGAGTGGAAAGAGCGGGAGCAGCCGTTCGGTGCAGGCCAGGACCCGTCAAATATCGTTGACGCGGGTTACGCCGTGGGCTCCATTCAGATCCCCGGTGGCACGCAACCGATCATCCTGCACCGGGATGCCGTGTCTGGCGGTGGCTACGCCATGGTGGCCACGGTCATTTCCGCAGACATGGACCTCGTTGCCCGGTGTGCACCGGGCGCCAAGACCCACTTTGATGCCGTCACCATGGAGCAGGCGCTTCAGGCACGCAGTGAGTCAGCGGCGAGGGACGCCCGGATCTGGTCCTGACCTGCCTGAGTCCGCCCCGTGTGAACCCGAGATTCCCTGCCCGAAAAAAGGAAAATTATGCCGCTCGTAACCGTGAAGGTATTTGAAGACCGATTAACCGATGAGGCTTTCTCTGCCAGTCTCACCTCGGCTGTCACGGAGGCTGTCGTGGCCGTGTGCGGGGAGTCCTCGCGGGAGAACACCTGGGTTGTGGTCGAGGGCGTCCCCCGGAGCCAGTGGTCGTTCGGCGGAAACCTCAAACTCCTGTAGGCACACGGAATGCGATCATGCCGGGCTACAGTGAGCCCGGCGCCAGATCGTAGGTCACCCAGCTGGTCGCAGCCGCAGCGGAGTCGGAGAGCGTGCGGGCAGTAGCGTTGTCCGCCGCGGTTATCCAGCGCACAACGGAGTTGCTGTCCTGGTCTGCCAGGCGTGAGAGCTCGGCTAGCAGCGACCGGGCCACGCCCTGGCCGCGAACGTCGGCAGCAGTAAACAAGTCGTCCAGGAAGAGCCCGGTCGTGCCCGATGACGGCCGCGAGAAGCGACGATAGTGGGCGAGGCCGACAACGCGGTCGTCGATGCATGCGACGAAGGCCTTGACCTCGTGGGACGGATCGAGAATCCAGCTCCAGACGCGGTCAATGACAGCATCATCTGGTTGGAGCCGGTAGAACTCCCGATAATGCCCGTACAGTTCGGCCCACCGGGCATGGTCTTGCGGCTCAATCGCTCGAGCAGTGACCTCTGTAGCTGGAACCATGACTTCAGCCCAGATGCGTGGACCTTGATAGTCGGCAGGTGCCCACTGGAAGGATTCTGTCCTTAGGTTGGGATGTCCCTAATGCCGACCTGAAAGTGCCCAGTCACAGCAAGGCGTTCCGGATTACCTGAAAGACCCACTGCGGGTGTTTCAGGAAATTGAAGTCTCGTTTTCATGAAATCCAAGCGAACAGGCCGGTTGAGTAGAAATACTTGACCGGCCTTCGATATTTAACGATGTGATCGGGCCGGTCTGGAGCTTCTGCGGCGGCGGAGCGTTAAACGCAAAAATACCTGCGGTGGGCAGGCTAAAGGTTTCGGCGTGCAGTGGGAGTCGTGCTGGAGTCGAGGCCGCGGGGGCCAGCGCGGGGGTGCCAGGGCCGGTAGTGAGGTGTGTGCGCTCAACGGTGTTCCGGTGGCTTCTTTGCGGCGGCGTTCGCGGGAAAGCTGATGGACGAGGTCGAGTTCGGCGGCCTTCACGAAGAAGTCGTAGGTCTTTCGCAGGTTCGAGGACACGGCGGCGAGTGTCGCGGCGAGGTAGTTAAAGGCGAAGCCGCGGCCGGAGCGTTTGCTGACGTTGGCGAGGTCTTCGAAGTTTCGCGGCGAAGAAGGCGCTGACTTTTCCCAGGAACTCGATCTCCCGTTTCAGCTCAGCATTGTCGGACTGGAGGGTGTCAGATGGTCTGTGTAAGGGGTTGCGGATCTATTTGAAGGAGTGACACTAATGGTCATGACAGAACGAACTGAGAAGCTGAAAGCACCGAAGTCCCCGGCCCAGCGTGCGG